>NZ_JBYTAG010000058.1:0-46568 GCF_058787995.1 Cupriavidus sp. FW305-27 | reverse complement strand
CCTCCGCCCCCGACACCGCCACCCAGCCGCGTGCCGCCGGCGGACACGGTAACCGCCAGCTCACCCTGGTGCTGGGCGGCGCGCGTTCCGGCAAGAGCCATTACGCCGAACAGCTCGCCACCGACCATGCCACCATCACCGGCGGCCCGGTCACCTACATCGCCACCGCGCACCAGGACCTGGCGCACGCCGACCAGGAGCTCGAGGTCCGCATCGCCCTGCACCGCGCCCGCCGCCCCGCCGACTGGCGCCTGGTGGAAGAGCCGGTGCACCTGGCCGATGCGCTCTACGCCAACGCGCGCCACGACGGCTGCATCCTGGTGGATTGCATGACGCTGTGGATGAACAACCTGATCTTCCCCGACGGCCGCGCGTATCCCGAACATGGCGTGATCACGCCGCCGGATGCCTTCACCGAGGAAATCGAAGCGCTGCTCACCGCGCTGCCGACGCTGCCGGGCCATGTGATCCTGGTCTCGAACGAGATCGGCTTCGGCGTGATCCCGATGGGCGCCATCACCCGCTTCTATGTCGATGAACTGGGCCGCCTGAACCAGAAGCTGGCCGCCGCCGCCGACTGCGTGCGGCTGATGGTGGCAGGCATTCCGGTTGCGGTGAAGGGCGCCGATCCCACATGCTGATGCTGGCCTGGCCGGCATGCGTGGCAGCGGCACTGACGGGCGTTCTGCTGGACCTCTGGCTGGGCGAGCCGCGCCGCTGGCATCCGCTGGTGGGCTTCGGCCGCATCGCTGCCGCGTTTGAGCGGCGGCTCAACCCTGCGCCGCACCGCGGTGCGCCCTGGCGCCAGCGCCTTGCCGGTCTCGCCGGCTGGTGTGTGCTGGTGCTGGTGCCGGCAACGCTCGCATGGTGGCTGGTCGACGCTGCGGCCGGCCTGCATCCTGTTGCCGCCCTGGCGCTGCATGCGGTGGCACTGTACGCCGCACTCGGCGCGCGCAGCCTGCACCAGCATATCGCCCCGATCGCCGCCGCCCTTGCCGCGGCAGACCTGCCCGCCGCGCGCACGCTGACCGCGCGCATCGTCTCGCGCGACACCACCGATGCCGATGCTGAAGCACTGGCCCGTGCCGCCTGCGAGTCGGCGCTGGAAAACGGCAACGACGCGGTCTTCGGCGCGCTGTTCTGGTTCCTGGTCGGCGGCGCGCCCGCCGTGATCGTGTTCCGGCTGGCCAATACGCTCGATGCGATGTGGGGCTACCGTACGCCGCGGCTGCTGTATTTCGGCTGGGCCGCGGCGCGCATCGACGACGGGCTCAACCTCGTGCCCGCGCGCCTGACCGCGCTGTCCTATGCGCTGCTCGGCGCCACCGCGCAGGCGTTGCATTGCTGGCGCACGCAGGCGCCGGCATGGTCAAGTCCCAATGCCGGCCCCGTGATGGCCGCGGGCGCCGGTGCGGTGGGCGTGCGACTCGGCGGCCCGGCGCGCTATCACGGCGAGATCGAGCAACGCCCGCCGCTGGGCGCCGGCCCCGCGCCGCAAGCCGCGCACGTGACGGCCTGCCTGCGGCTGGTCGAGCGCACCTTGTGGCTGTGGCTGGCGCTGGCAGGCGCCAGCGCGCTGGCCGTCCTTGCGCTTGCCACGCCGGCATGAGCAGCGCCCTGCCCCCGATCCGCCACGGCGGCGACCTGCTTGCCGCGGTGCGCCGCTACGGCCGCCCCGCCGGCGACTGGCTCGACCTGTCCACCGGCATCAATCCCGACGGCTATCCGGTGCCGGCGCTGCCTGCGCAAGCGTGGCAACGGCTGCCGCAGGATGACGACGGACTGGCCGAGCTGGCCGCACAGGCCTGCGGCGCGCCGCGGGCCTTGCCCGTCGCCGGCTCGCAGGCCGCCATCCGCACGCTGCCGGGTCTGCTGCGCCCGGGCCGCGTGGGCATCGCCGCGCTCGGCTACAGCGAATACGCGCCGGCCTTCGCTGCCGCGGGCCATGCGGTGGCGCCGCTGGATGAAGCGGCTTTCGCGCAGGCGGCGCTGGCCGACGAGCTCGACCATCTCGTCGTCGTCAACCCGAACAACCCGACCGGCCGCATGCTGCCCGCCGCAACGCTGCTGCGCTGGCACGCGAAGCTGGCGGCGCGCGGCGGCACGCTGCTGGTCGATGAAGCCTTTATCGACTGCCTGCCCGATGGCTCGGTGGCCGCGCACAGCGGCAAGGCCGGCCTGGTGGTGCTGCGCTCGATCGGCAAGTTCTATGGCCTGGCCGGCATCCGCTGCGGCTTCGTGCTGGCGCAGCCGGCACTGCTGGACGCGCTGCGCGAGCGCCTGGGCCACTGGACCGTATCGGGCCCGGCACGCGAGGTCGCGCGGCATGCGCTGGCCGACCACGGCTGGCAGGATGCCACCCGCGCGCGGCTGCAAGCATGCGGGGCGAAGCTGGCCGCGCTGCTGGACCGCCATGGCCTGGCGCCGGTGATGCATCCGCTGTTCTGCTGGGTGCCGCATGGCGACGCCGCACGGCTGCAGCACGGGCTCGCGCAACATGGCGTCTGGACCCGCTGCTTCGACGCCGCCGGCGGCTGCCCGCCGAGCCTGCGCCTGGGCCTGCCGCCGGACCAGCCGCACGCCTGGCAGCGGCTGGACGCGGCACTGGCCGCGGTCACTGCCTGAACCACTTTCCCCGATTCCATGCTGAACCGCCTGACGCCCGTTATCGCTTCCACGCTGCTGCTGGCAGCCCTGCCTGCCGCCGCCACGGTGTCTGCCGTCGACGACGCTGGCCAGACGGTGACACTGCCGCAGCCCGCGCGCCGCGTGATCTCGCTGGCGCCGCACGTCACCGAGATGATCTTCGCGGCCGGCGGCGGCGACCGCATCGTCGGCACGGTCAGCTACAGCGACTACCCGCCGCAGGCGCGCGAGATCGCGCGCGTGGGCGACAACAAGGCGCTGGACCTGGAGCGCATCGCCGCGCTCAAGCCGGACCTGATCGTGGTCTGGCGCCACGGCAATGCGCAGAGGCAGACCGACCGTCTGCGCGCGCTCGGCATCCCGTTGTTCTACAGCGAGCCGCGCAGGCTGGCCTCGATCCCGGAGAACATGGAGAAGCTCGGCACGCTGCTGGGCACCGAAGCCACCGCGCGGCGCGCTGCCGACGGCTTCCGCCAGCAGGTGGAGACGCTACGCAAGACTTACGCGGCCCGCCCGCCGGTGACGGTGTTCTACCAGGTCTGGCAGCAGCCGCTGATGACGCTCAACGGCCAGCACCTGGTCAGCGACATGCTGGCGCTGTGCGGCGGGCGCAACCTGTTCGCGGCCGAGACGCCGCTGGTGCCGACGGTGTCGGTCGAAGCGGTGATCGCGGGCAACCCGGAGGCGATGCTGACGGCGGGCATGGGCGCCACGCGCTCGGATCAGCCGCTGCCGGATTTCGAGATGTGGCGGCGCTGGAAGCAGGTCACGGCGGTGGCGCGCAACAACCTGTTCGTGATCGACGGCGACCTGGTCAACCGCGCCGGTCCGCGCGTGGCGCAAGGCGCCGAGCTGATCTGCAAGGACCTCGACACGGCGCGCAAGCGCCGGCCCGCACGCTGATCAGGCGGCGCGGTTCCACCAGCCGAGCCGGACCTCTCCCGGCCCCAGCGTGAAGCCACAACTGGCCCCGAAGCCCAACGCCCAGTTGACCGTCGTCGCCAGCGGCACGCCCAGCCAGTGCGCGGCCAGCATGCGCATCGGGCCGGCATGGCCGACCACCCACAGGCATTCCGCGCGATCTTCCGCCAGCGTTGCGGCCCAGCCGGCAACCCGCGCCATCGCCTGCGCCGGCGCTTCGCCGCCATGCGGGCGCGCGTGCAGCAGGTCGGCCGCCCACTGGTCGAGCGCGGCGCGGTCGATCGCATCCCAGGCCACACCCTCCCAACTGCCGAAATCGATTTCGCGCAGCCGGGGTTCGGTGTCGATGGCCGGCGCGCCGGCCGATAACGTCTGCACCAGCGCCTGCGCGGTGCCGAGCGCGCGCGCCAGCGGGCTGGCGACAATGCGATCTGGCGTGGGCAGGCCCGCGGCGATCTGTGCCGCCGCAGGCGCCAGCGGTGCCACCAGAGGCAGGTCGAGGCAGCCATAGCAGGTGCCCGCCGGCACCTGCGGCTGCGCATGGCGGATCAGGACCACATCCATGCCGCGGCCACCAGGTAGAGCAGGATCTCGGCGCACTGCTGGGCCATGCCCAGGCAGTCGCCGGTATAGCCGCCGATGCGGCGCACGAAGTAGCGGCCGAGCAGCAGGCGCAGACCCAGCAGCGCGACCACTGCCGCCGCGCAGAACCACGGCGACACCAGCCACAGCGGCACCAGCCCGCACAGCAGCGCGAACGCCAGCCCCGCGCCGGCCAGCTTCTGCGCCACCGGCTTGGCCTTGCCTTGCGCGCGCACGTAGGTCAGCGTGGCCAGATAGCTGACCGCCATCGCGCGGCTGGCGGCATGCGCGGCGACGATCACCGCCAGCAGCACCATCAACCCGCCGCGCCCGGCAATCGCCACCAGCAACTGCCACTTGAGCAGCAACGCCACCACCAGCGCGATCGCACCGAACGCGCCGATGCGCGAGTCATGCATGATGCGCAGCACGTCCTCGCGCTGCCACGCGCCGCCGAAGGCATCGACGCAATCGGCCAGGCCGTCTTCATGGAAGGCCCCGGTCAGCAGCAGCGTGGCGGCCATGCCCAGCAGCACGGCCACGCCGGGCGGCCACCACAGCATCGCGCCCCAGGTGACCAGCGCGCCCACGCCGCCCACCAGCAGCCCGACCAGCGGGAAGTAGCGCGCGGCGGCGTGCAGGTAATGCGGTTCGAATCCGGCCCAGCGCGCCAGCCAGCCCGGCAGCGGCACGCGCGTGAAGTAGCCCAGCGCCGTCAGGAAATAGCGCAGCTCGCCGGCCACGCCGGCGGGGCCAGCTTGTGCAGGCACCGGGTCGGACGGCACGCTCATGGCGAGGCGGTGCTGACGCCGGCGCCGCTGAAGGTCGCCATTTCGTTCAGGAATGCCGCCGCCGAAGCCAGCAACGGCCACGCCAGCGCGGCGCCCGTGCCCTCGCCCAGGCGCAGGTCCAGCGCCAGCAGTGGCGCGGCGCCGAACTGGTCCAGCAGCGCACGGTGGCCGCGCTCATGCGAGCAGTGCGTGAACACGCAGTACTGCAGCACATTGGGGTCCAGGCGCTGCGCCACCAGCAGCGCAGCCGTGGCGATAAAGCCATCGACCAGGATCACCATGCGGCTCGCGGCGGCGGCCAGGAAGGCGCCTGCCATCATCGCGATCTCGAAGCCGCCGAAGGTGGCCAGCACGTCCAGCGGCGCCTGCGCATCGGCATGCAGCGCCAGCGCGCGCTCCAGCACCTCGCGCTTGCGCGCGAGGCCGGCATCGTCCAGCCCGGTGCCGCGCCCGATGCAGTCTGCCAGCGGCAGGCCGGTCAGCCGCTGCATCAGGCACGCGGCCGCTGAAGTGTTGGCAATGCCCATCTCGCCGAAGCCGATCACGTTGCAGCCCTGCTGCGCATGGCGCAGCACGCGCGCCATGCCCGCGGTCATCGCCGCGGCGGCCTGCTCCGGCGTCATCGCGGGTTCGACGGCGAAGTTGCGGGTGCCGTCGGCAATGCGGCAGTTGACCAGGCCCGGTGCCGCCGGCAGCGGCGCGCGCACGCCCGCGTCGACGATCTCCAGCGCAATGCCGTGCTGGCGCGAGAACACATTGATCGCCGCGCCGCCGGCCAGGAAGTTCTGCACCATCTGCGCGGTGACCTCGGCCGGATAGGCGCTGACACCGGCGTCGGCCACGCCGTGGTCGGCGGCAAACACGATCACCGTCGGGCGCTGCAACACCGGCCGCGCCGTGCCGAGGATCAGGCCCAGCTGCAAGGCCAGCGATTCCAGCCGGCCCAGTGCGCCGAGCGGCTTGGTCTTGTCGTCGATGGCGGCCTGCAGCTCGGGGCGCAGGGCATCGTCGAGGGGAGTGATTTCCGGAAACTGCATGATGCGTTGACCTTGTATTCAAAAACGATGCGGCTACATCTCGACGCCGCGCTGCGCCTTGATGCCCTGCTGGAAGGCATGCTTGACCGGCGTCATGTCGGTGACGGTGTCGGCCGTCTCCACCAGCGCCGGCGGCGCGCCACGGCCGGTGATGACCACGTGCTGCATCGGCGGGCGCGCGCGCAGGTCGGCAATGACCTGCTCCACATCAAGATAGTGCAGCTTGAGCGCGATGTTCAGCTCATCGAACAGCACCAGGCCGATGCCGGGGTCGCGCAGCATGCCGCGCGCCACTTCCCAGGCAGCCTCGGCCTTGGCCACGTCGCGGGCGCGGTCCTGCGTTTCCCAGGTATAGCCCTCGCCCATCACGTGGAAGGCGCACTCGTCCGGGAAGCGGCGCAGGAACATCTCTTCGCCGGTGGGCTGCGCGCCCTTGATGAACTGGACCACGCCGGTGCGCATGCCGTGGCCAAGCGCGCGCACCACCATGCCAAAGCCCGAGCTGGACTTGCCTTTGCCGTTGCCGGTGGTGATGACAATCACGCCGCGCTCATCCTGCGCGGCGGCAATCCTGGCGTCGACGATTTCTTTCTTGCGCTCCATGCGCGCCTTGTGGCGGGCATCGCGGTCCGGGTCTTCTGCAGGCGGGTTCTGGGTATCAGTCATGACGTGTGTGGGGTATGGGTGGGGCGGCGCCGTCGGGAATCAGCGCAGTATGCGCGCCGTCGGTGACGCTGACGATGGCGGTGCGCAGCGCGCGCGAGCAGTGTTCAGGGGTCAGCACCCGGGCGGCAGTGCCATGCAGCGTAGTGCCGTCTTCGGCCATCAGCAGGGCGTGGGTGGCGTAGCGCAGCGCCAGCGTCAGGTCGTGCAGGATCACCACGATGGCATGGCGCCCGGCCCGGGCCAGCGCGGCCAGCTGTTCCAGAACCAGGATCTGGTGGCGCAGGTCCAGGTGCGAGACCGGTTCGTCCAGCAGCAGCAGCGGCGCCTGCTGCGCCAGCGCCGCGGCCAGCGAGGCGCGCTGGCGCTCGCCGCCGGACAGGGTCAGCACATCGCGCGCGGCCAGCGCTTCAATATCCATCGCTCGGATCACTTCCTGCACGATGCGGTCATCCTCGCGCCCGGTCCAGCCCCAGCCGGACAGGTGCGGATGCCGCCCCACGCGCACGGCATCCTGCACCGACATCGAGAAGGTGTCATGCACGGCCTGCGGCAGGTAGGCGCGCTGGCGCGCCAGCACCGCCGGCGCGATCTGCGCCGCCGCGGCGCCGTCGATCTCCGCGCTGCCGCCGTCGGCGTGGCGCAGCCCGGCCAGCACCGTCATCAGCGTGGACTTGCCAGCACCGTTGGGCCCGGCAATGCACCATAGCTGCCCCGCGCCGATGGTCATCGTCAGGCGCTCCACCAGCACGCGCTGGCCGGTGCGCAGCTTCACATCGCGCAGCACGAGCTGCGGACAGGCAGTGAGCGGATGGGACCAGTGCGGGGCCTGGCTCATCGCGGCCTCCGCAGCAGCAGGTAGAGGAAGGTCGGCACGCCCAGCAGCCCGGTGATCACGCCCACCGGCAGCTGCGCGGGCGCGACCACGGTGCGTGCGATCAGGTCGGCGGCCATCAGCAGCGCGCCGCCCAGCAGCGTGGCGGCCGGCAGCAGCAGGCGCTGGTCGTTGCCCCAGGCGAGGCGCACCAGATGCGGCACCACCAGCCCGACAAAGCCGATCGAGCCGGCCGTGGTAATGGCAGCGGCAATGCACAGCGACGCCAGCAGGAAGGTGGCCAGCCGCACGCGGCCCACGCGCACGCCCAGCGACTGCGCCACGGTCTCGCCCAGCAGCATCACGTTGAGCGCGCGCGCCATCGGCATGGCCAGCAGCAGCGCCACCACCAGCATGGCCAGCGCGCCGCCGTAGGCGGCGGTGCCGCCCAGGTCGCCGGTCAGCCAGAACAGCATGCCGCGCAGGCGCGACTCCGGCGCAATGGAGAGGATCAGGGTAATGACCGCGCCCCAGCCCGCGGCCAGGATCACGCCGGTCAGCAACAGCCGGGCGCCCGCCTCGCGGTGGCCGCCCTGCACCTGCGGATGCAGCAGGTCGCGCCGCGCCAGCGACGCCACCAGCACCATCGCCGCCAGTGCACCGGCGGCGGCGGCGGCCTGAACGCCCCACCACGGGGCCAGCAGCAGCATGGCCAGCAGCGCGGCAGTGGAGGCGCCGCCCGACACGCCCAGCACATAGGGCTCGGCCAGCGGGTTACGCAGCAGCACCTGCATCAGCGCGCCGGACAGGGCCAGCAGCCCGCCGCAGGCAAACGCCGCTGCCGCGCGCGGCAGCCGCAGTTCGCGCACGATCGCTGCGGGGGTGCCGGTGTCGGCACTGCTGAGCGCAAGCCAGAGCTCGCGCGCATCGAGCGGCACGCTGCCCAGCGCCAGCGACAACGCGAACGCCAGCAGCGCCGCGAGCGCCAGCACCAGCCAGATCGCCAGGGCGCGCCGGAACTCAGACATGGCGCGCCCGTGCGCTCATCGCTGGCGCCAGCCCAGCGTGATGAAGCCCGCGCGCCCCTGCGTGTTGTAGGGGTAGGCGAGCTGGTAATCCTTGTCGAACAGGTTTTCGACGCGGGCGGCGATGAACCATTGCTTGTCGATGTTGTAGCGGGCGTTCAGGTTGACGATACCGTATCCGCCCAGCCGGCGCGAGCCGGAATCCATGCGCGACGACGACACCAGCCATTCGCCGCCGAAGCGCCAGTTGCCGAAGTCGCGGCCCACGTCGAGCGCGGCATGGCGGCGCGCTCGGCGCAGCAGCTGGGTGTTGGTCTGCTCGTCGACCGGGTTCTGGAAGGTCACGCTGGCGCCGAAGTCGGTGCCATACACGGTGGCGCGCCACGAAGCCTCGATGCCCTGCACCTTGGCCTTGTTGACGTTCTGCGCCAGGAACATGCCGCTGGGCTGCTGCGCCGACACGATCAGGTCGTCGTAGCGCGTCTCGAAGGCGGTCACGCGCAGCAGGCCGGCGCTGGCGGTGGCGTACTGCACGCCGGCCTCGACCGACTTGGCACGTTCGGGCTGCAGGTTCGGCTGGCCGAAGTTGGGGAAGTACAGCTCGTTGAAGGTTGGCGCGCGGAAGGCATTGCTGACGCTGGCGATCAGCTTGAGCGCATCGGTCACGTAGTAGCCGTAGCCGGCGCGAAAGCTGCCCTGGTTGCCGAAGTCGGAATAATGGTCGTTGCGCGCGTTGAGCTGCAGCTGGTGCTTGCCGATGCGCCCGTCATAGCCGCCGAACACCGAGAACACATTGCGCGTGGGCGCGCCGTAGGCGCTGGAGTCGAGCTCCTGCTGCAGGTAGTCGGTGCCGAACAGCAGCGTGTGGTTGGCGGCCAGCGCATACTCGTTCTGCCAGTTGAACTGGCGGTTGCGGGTATTGAAAGTGCCGTTGGGCCTGCCATTGAGGAAGGTGTCGCTGCGGTCCTCGCTCTGTGACAGCTTGAAATGGGTGGACCAGTCCGCCCCCACCTTGCCGTTGACGAAGGCCGACAGCGTGTACAGCTCGCTGTTGGTGCGGTTGTCGTCGGTCGGGCGGCCGAAGGCGCTGTCGAACGACAGCTTGCTCTTCGAGTAATAGCCGGTGAAGCCCGCGTCCCAGTTCGGCGCGAAGCGGTGCTTGACCTGGCCCGACACGCTCTGGTTCTCGTACGGGTTGTCGTTGGGATTGGCGCGCGGCGCCTGCTTCGTGTTGATCGACGAGAAGCCGTCGGTCTTGAACGCCGAGCCGGTCAGGTTGAACGAGGTATCGCCGATCTGGCCGCCATAGCCGACCGTGCCCTGGCGCGTGTTGTTGCTGCCGTATTCCACCTGCGCATTGGCCGCCGGCGCCTGGCCCGCGCCGCTCTTGGTGAATATCTGCACCACGCCGCCGATGGCGTCCGAGCCGTACAGCGCCGACACATTGCCGCGCACCACCTCGATGCGCTCGATCTGGTCGGGCAGGATATTGGCCAATTGCGCGGTGCCGCTGCTCGCGGACGATACCCGCACGCCGTCGATCAGGATCAGCGTCTGGTTGGAGTTGGCGCCGCGCATGAACAGCGTGGTGTTGGTGCCCATGCCGCCGTTGGCCGAGAACTCCACGCCGGCCTGGTTGCGCAGCAGCGTGCGCAGGTCGGGCGCCTGCGAATTGACGATGTCCTGCTGCGTCACCACCGTGGTGTGAGGCAGCGCCTCGGTAATGGCTTGCGCGGTACGGGTGGAGGTGACCACCACCGGCGCGAGCTGCGTGGTGCGGCTGTCGGTGCCGCTGTCGGCCGCCTGCGCGAACGAAGTGGCCGGAACCAGGGTGAACGAGGCAATGGCCGCCAGGATGGCGGGCACGGACGGACGCACCGCCGGGGTTGCCGGGCGGGTCGACCTATGGAGCGATGAACGCATGATGCAGGACTGGATAGGAACGGCCGGGCCCGTTCCCCCGCGGACCATATGGCGATGAGGCGTGCCGCGCACGGGCGGCAGCCCGCGTTCAGGCCGGTATCCGGGCTGGCGACACTGGGCCGGCGCCTTCCCGAACCTGCGGTTCAGTGGCGTGTGGCCGGTCCTGCGGTGCGTGTGGCCGGGAATGGGATCCGGCCTTGCCAGCGGCGTTGCCGGCAGGCTGGCTGTCGGCTATGTCGGAGTCTGGCAGATGCGCACCGCGGTCGCTTACCGTTGCGGGGGCAGCACAGGTTGGCCTGTCCGGCGCGCAGCCGGCCTGGCTCCCTGTTTCCCGTTGAACTGCCCTTTCGCCAGGGACGAAAAGGGCGAGCACCTGGAACGTGCGCGAGTCTAGGGCGTTTCGCCCCCCGCGTCAACGCGGCTGCCAGTAGTGTTTTGTCACAACTCTGGTGGCGTTTTAGGTGCAGAAGCCTGCAACTTCCACGCGGGTCGCCAGTCACAAACCCTTTCCTCCGCATTGTGCAAGCCGGCGCATCGGCTAGAATCGCGATACCTGACACTTCTCCCATCATGACAGGCCCTATGCTCACCGAACTCGAACAACTGGCCGCCAAGATCGGGCGCGTGCTGCACCATGCGGACACCCTGGCGGCGGAGAACCAGCGGCTGCGCGACGAGATCGCCCGGCTGGAGGGCGAAGCCGCGCAGTTGCGCGGCGAGCGCGAGGCCATGGCAGCCGACCGCGAACTGCTCAATATCAAGATCGAGGAAGCGCAGCTGCGCATCCAGTCCATCCTTGACAAGCTGCCGACTGCCAGCGACACGCGCCAGCTCGACCTGCTCGGCGAAGAGGCTGCGGCGCAGGACGCCGAGCCGCACAAGGCCCCCGGAGAACACGCATGAGCAACAAGCAAGTCGAAGTCAATATCGCCGGCCAGCCCTACCGCTTCGCCATCGCGCCCGAGAACGAGGCCGCGCTGCTCGAAGCCGTGGCCCTGGTCGACACGCAAATGAACAAGCTGCGCAACGGCATCGCGGCCAAGGGCGTGGAGCGCGTGGCGGTCATGGCCGCCATCAGCATCGCCTCGGACCTGCTGTCGATGCAGCGCAAGCAGCAGGCCGAGGGCGCGATCCCGGTCGATGCCATCCGCGCGCGCATCCGCGAACTCAACGACCGCGCCGACGAGGCCCTGCGCCAATACGCGCACGTGGGCACCGGTACGCGCGGCTGAGCAATGAAAGGGGGATGTGCTGCGGATGCCGCGCTGCCGCGCAAAATGTAACGATACGCGCGAGTGGACTTGGTATGCCCTGCAACGCGGTGTATAGTGTAGCCAGACTGCACGAGGCACCATAGATGTGCAGCTACAGGCTAGGTTATCGCGCCCGGCCGCCGTTCTCATCCCATCCTAGTCAGAAACGGCAAACGTCTGACATCCCGCACGCGGATCCGGTTTTCCGGGCACGATGATGCGCCTGGAAAGTCAGACGTTTGACAGTTTCCCTGCCTGGTTCGTGAGGGTCATAAACTCCTTGAACCGATATGCATTGCATGGTGCGGGATCATGTCGCGTGGGCGAGCGCGTCGTCGCATTCATAGTCTGGGCCTGGCCTGGACTCCCTGAGTGGATGATGTACCCGAAATGCGACTTCCGCAGCCACTCTGAACCTCACTTGGGTTCAGGATGCCGACCCAGCGGCCAAGGCGGGGACCCCTTAAAAAGGCGGTGGTTTTCTGAACCATCGCCTTTTTTCTTGCCTGCGCGTCCGCGTGCACACCCTGTGCACGCGGCGCCCTGATCTGCTTCGATTCCTGAGCTGCGCCGTGAGCCCGAACCAGAACCAACGCGCCCGCCAGTACTGGCTGATGAAATCAGAACCGGATGAAGCCAGCATCGACGACCTGGCCCGGGAAGGCACGCTGCCCTGGACCGGCGTGCGCAACTACCAGGCGCGCAACTTCATGCGCGACACCATGCGGATCGGCGACGGCGTGCTGTTCTACCACTCGTCGTGCCCGGAGCCCGGCATTGCCGGCCTGGCCGAGGTCTGCTCAGTACCCTACCCCGACCCCACCCAGTTCGACCGCAAGAGCCCGTACTATGACGCCGCCTCCAAGGCTGACGCGCCGCGCTGGCTGCTGGTCGACGTGCGCTTCGAGCGCAAGAGCGCGCTGATCCCGCTGGCCGCCTTGCGCGAGCATGAGGAACTGGCCGACATGGTGGTGCTACGTCGCGGCAACCGGCTGTCGATCACGCCGGTGACACCGGCCGAATGGCGCTTCATCACCGGCAAGCTGATGCGCTGAACCCTGCCCGGCCGGCCCCGGGCAAGGCTGATCACAACAACCCTGAAGATACGATGCAGTTCGACAACCTGCCGGTGCTGGTCCCTGCCCTGCTTGCCCTGGGCGCTTTCACCGGCTTCTGCGCCGGGCTGCTCGGCGTCGGCGGCGGCATGATGATGGTGCCCTTCCTGACGCTGCTGTTCACCAGCCTGGGCTTTGCCGACGAGGCCATCGTCCATATGGCGATCGCCACCTCGATGGGCACCATCCTGTTCACCTCGTTGTCGTCCGTGCGCGCGCACCACCAGCGCGGCGCGGTGCGCTGGCCGATCGTGCTGGCGCTGGCACCGGGCATCGTGCTCGGCGGCATGATCGGCGGCGGCAAGGTGTTCGCGGCGCTCAAGACCAGCTGGCTGTCGCTGGCGTTTGCCGCCTTCGTCGGGTTTTCCGCGCTGCAGATGCTGCGCAACCGTCGTCCCAAGCCCGGCCGGCAGCTGCCCGGCTTTGCCGGCATGGCGGGCGCGGGCGGCGTGATCGGCTTCCTGTCCAGCCTGATTGGCGCGGGCGGCGCCTTTGTCTCGGTGCCGTTCATGACGTGGTGCAACGTGCCGATCCACAACGCGGTGGCGACCTCGGCTGCGCTCGGCTTTCCGATTGCAGCGGCCAGCGTGGCCGGCTATGTCTGGAGCGGCTGGCAGACGCCGGGGCTGCCGGCGGGATCGCTCGGCTATCTCTACCTGCCGGCCCTGCTGGTGATCGCAGCGGCCAGCGTAATGACCGCGCCGCTGGGCGCGCGCACCGCGCACCGCATGGATGTGAGCCAGTTGCGCAAGGTCTTTGCCGCGTTGCTGCTGTGCCTGGCGAGCTATATGTTGTGGAAGGCCTGGCAGGCATTCTGACCCGGACGGGGGAGGCGCGCCCGCGCCGGCTTCGCAACAATCGTTTGCAATGTCGCGGAACGATCGGGCACCCGGTCACGTCTGATACCCATCACGTTTGAACGGGAGAACAACATGAAACAATGGCTTGCCGCCACCCTGCTGGGCACCACCGCCATCGTTGCCTCGGCGCACGGTGGCCCCACTGAAACGCCGTCGGGCGTGCTGTCGCTGAACGCGCAGGCCGTCACCGAAGTGCCGACCGATATCGTGCACCTGACGCTTGCCGCGGAGCAGGAAGGCGCTGAACCGGCCGCGATTTCCTCGGGCCTGTCTACCAGGACGCAGGCCGTCATCACGCAGGCGCGCCGCGTCCAGGGCGTGACCGCCGAGTCGGGCGGCTTCACCATCCACCCCAACACCGACCGCAACGGCCGCATCAGCACCTGGCGCGGGCGGTCCGAAGTCATCCTGAAGTCGCGCGATTTCTCGGCCGTGTCCAAGCTCGCTGGCGAGCTGGCCAGCCAGATGCAGGTGCAGAACATCGCCTTCTCGCTGTCGCGCGAAGCGCGCGAGGCGGCCGAAGCCAAGCTGGCCGAGCAGGCCATCGCCTCGTTCCGCAGCAAGGCGCAGTCGACCACCAAACTGTTCGGCTACAACAGCTACACCATCCGCGAAGTCAGCCTGAATGAAACCGGCGTGGTGCCGCCGATGCCGCGCATGTACGGCGCTGCCAAGGCCATGATGGCCGACGCTGCGGTACCGGTGCCGGTTGAGGGCGGCAAGACGCAGGTGACGGTGTCGGTCAACGGGTCGGTGCAGATGCTGAAGTAAGACAGCAGCGCCCTGCGCCATCGCGCAGGGCGCTGCCCATCACGGCGCTCAGAGCACCGCGAACTGCTCGCGCAGCACGTTCTTCTGCACCTTGCCCATGGTGTTGCGCGGCAGCTCGTCCACCACGTGCACACGCTTGGGCACCTTGAAGTTGGCGATGCGGCCCTTGAGCGTGCCGATCAGCGCCGCTTCATCGATATCCGCACCCGGCTTGCGCACCACCACCGCCACCACGGCCTCGCCGAAATCCGCGTGCGGCACGCCGATCACGGCGCTCTCGGCCACGCCCGGCATCTCGTCGATAAAGCTCTCGATTTCCTTCGGGTAGACGTTGTAGCCGCCCGAGATGATCAGGTCCTTGCTGCGCCCGACGATGGTCAGGTAGTTGTCCGGCACCGCGCGCTCGCCGGCCTGGCTGGCAATGGCGCCGCCGAAGCGGCCGACGTCGCCGGTCTTGAACCAGCCGTCCTCGGTGAACTCTTCCCTGGTCTTCTCCGGCATGCGCCAGTAGCCCTTGAATACGTTCGGACCCTTGACCTCGACATTGCCGATCTCGCCCGGCGTGCACGGCTGGCCCTCGCCATCGACCACGCGCACCGACACGCCCGGCAGCGGCATGCCGACGGTGCCGCCGATGCGCTCGCCCAGCGCGGCATCGTACGGGTTGGACACCAGCATCACGGTCTCGCTCATGCCGTAGCGTTCCAGGATGGTATGGCCGGTGCGCTCGCGGAAGGCATCGAAGGTCTCCAGCAGCAGCGGCGCCGAGCCCGACACGAACAGCCGCATGCGGCGGCAGGTGTCGTCGTCGAAGCGCGGCTCCTGCAGCATGCGCACGTAGTAGGTCGGCACGCCCATCATCACCGTGCAGCGCGGCAGGAATTTCAGCACCTGCGCCATGTCCAGCCTGGGCGCCCAGATCATCTTGGCACCGGCCAGCAGCGCGCCGTGCGAAGCCACGAACAGGCCGTGCACGTGGAAGATCGGCAGCATGTGCAGCAGCACGTCGTCGCTGCGCCAGCCCCAGAATTCATGCAGCGTCTGCGCATTGGAGGCCAGGTTGCGGTGCGTCAGCATCGCGCCCTTGCTGCGGCCGGTGGTGCCGGAGGTGTAGAGAATGGCGGCAAGGTCGTCATCCTGGCGCGCGACCGTCTCGAAGGCATCTGGCTTGCCCGCCGCGCGCGACAGCAGCGAGCCGCTGCGGTCGTCGTCCAGCGTAAAGACGTGGTTGACGCCGTGGCGGAACGCCACCTTGGACACCCAGCCGAAATTCTTGCTGCTGCACACCACCACCGACGGCTCGGCATTGCCGACGAAGTAGTCGATCTCTGCCTCCTGGTAGGCGGTGTTCAGCGGCAGGTAGACGTAGCCGGCGCGCAGCGTGGCCAGGTACAGGAACAGCGCTTCGGGGGACTTCTCCACCTGCACCGCCACGCGTGCGCCTTCGGGCAGGTGCAGCGAGGCCAGCAGGTTGGCCAGCTTGGCGGTGGCGCGGTCAAGGTCGTCCCAGCTGTAATACAGCCCGTCATGCGTCTCGATGCAGCAGGCGGTGCGGTCGGCGGGGAAGCGGGATTCGAACAGGGCGAACAGGTTGGCGTTCATGTCGGGGATCGAACGAAAGGCTAAGGAAAACGAAGAAAACAATGGCGTGTGGAAGCAGTGCTGGCAGCGTGCCCTACTCCCCACGGAACTGCGGTGGCCGGTGCGCGAGGAAGGCGGCCACCCCTTCCGCATGGTCCGCGCCTTCGGCGTAGGCAAAATGCGCGTCCAGCTCGGCGGGCGACAGCGGTGCCGGCAGCGGCGCCAGCCGGCGGATGGTGGCCTTGTTGATGCGGGCGGCCACGGGCGCGCCGGCGGCAATGCGGCGCGCCGTGGCCTCGACCTCCGCGGCCAGCGCGCCGGGCTCGACCACGCGCGTCAGCAGCCCTTTGTCGCGCGCCTCGGCGGCGTCGAAGACCCGGCCTTCCAGCAGGATCTCCAGCGCGGCGGCGCGGCCCGCCAGCGCCAGCAGGCCCTGCAGCTCGCCGGGCGCCATCGGGAAGCCCAGGCGGTTGATGGGCACGCCGAAGCGGCTGTCCGAGGCGGCGATGCGCAGGTCGCAGTGGCTGGCGATTTCCAGCCCGCCGCCCACGCATACGCCTTCAATCATCGCCACGGTGGGGTGTGTGCATTGCGCCACCGCCGCCAGTGCCGGCGCGATGGTGGCCATGTGGTAGTGGCGCACCGCGGCCTCGTCGGCGCGCTCTGCCGGGAACTCGGCGATGTCGGCGCCGGCGGCAAAGTTGCCGTCAGCCCCGCGCACCACCACGCAGCGCAGCGAGGTATCGGCGGACAGGCGTGCAAAGCCCGCGGCCAGCTCGCGCCACATCTGAGCGGAAATGGCGTTGAGCTTGCCCGCGTGCGACAGCGTCACGGTGGCGGTGGTGCCCTGCGTGGCAAACAATACGGTGCCGCTCATCGCCGCGCCCCCTTGCATCGGATCAGCGTTGACATGGCGCCCCGTCAGTCGATCTTGGCGCCGGACTGCTGCACCACCTGGGCCCAGCGGCGAATCTCGGCGTGCTGGAACTGCGCGAACTGTTCCTGCGTAAACGCCGGCGTCTCGGAACCGTTGTTAAGCCAGACCTGCTTGAGCTCCGACGTGTTCAGCGCCTTCTCGGTCTCTGCGTACAGGCGGTCGACGATCTCCTTGGGCGTACCCTTGGGCACCCACATCGCATACCAGGTCGACACGTCATAGTTGGGCACGCCCGCCTCGGCCGCGGTCGGCACGTTGGGGAACGCCGCCGAGCGTTTGCTCGAAGCCACCGCCAGCGCCTTGATGCGGCCCGCGCGGATATGCTGCGCCGACGAGCCCAGGCCGTCGAACATCAGGTCGACCTGGCCCGCGATCAGGTCGGACAGCGCCGGGCCCGCACCCTTGTAGGGGATGTGGGTGATGAAGGTCTTGGTCTGGAGCTTGAACAGCTCGCCCGCCAGGTGGTGCGACGAGCCGTTGCCGGCCGAACCGTAGTTCAGCTTGCCAGGATTGGCCTTGGCGTAGGCAATCAGCTCCTGCAGCGTGTTGGCCTTGACGCGGTTGGGATTGACCACCACCACTTGCGGCGGCTGCGCGATCACCGTGACCGGGATGAAGTCCTTCTCGATGTCGTAGTCCAGCTTCTTGTAGAACGACGGCGCAATCGCGTGGTGCGCGCCGCCGATGAACACCGTGTAGCCGTCCGGCGCGGCCTTGGCCGCAATGCTGGCGCCGACCGTGCCGCCGGCGCCGCCGCGGTTGTCGATCACGAACTGCTTGCCGAGCTGCTTGGACAACTGCGCGGTCAGCGGCCGCGCAAAGGCGTCGGTGCCGCCGCCGGCGGGAAACGGCACGATCACGGTGACGGGCTTGGACGGCCAGGTGTCGGCATGCGCGGCGGGTGCGGCGAGCATTGCGCCGGCGCCCAGGCCGGCCAGGCCCAGGGCCACGCCCGTTGCGCGCGCGCACGCGGCCAGGCTGAACTGACGACGATTCATTGGTTGTCTCCTCTCTCTTCTGCGGAAAGTCAATCTGATGGCCGCGCGACACTGCCGCGGCGCGAAGTTACTGCTCAGGTCCCGACAAGAAAACGCGGCGCGCCAGGCGCCGCGGGTGCGGGGGCGACCCGCGTGACCGGACCAGGGTCACAGCAGCTTCCCGACGCTACGGCTGATGCGCGGGTTGCCGGCGCCCAAGCGTGCCAGATTGTCATCCAGCGCCTCGGGCACGTAAAGATAATTGACCATCATCCCGCAGCTCTGGCTGCGGCCTTTGCGCGACAGGTCGGCGCCCCAGTTCAGCCGCTCCACGCATGCCCCGTTGCCCAGGTGGAAGCGCGCGACCGGGTCGGCGGGCATCGACTGGTTGCGCTCGCGCACCAGGAAATGCGCGGCCAGGGTCATCGCGGTATCGCGGATCACGGTATCGGCGGCGTCCGGCACCAGCGCCTCCAGCCACCCGGCGCCGTCCGCTGGCGCCTTGCCGTGGCGCTCGCTCCAGCGCGCCAGGCGCTTGTCGCCCAGCACGCGCGCAACGGCATCGCCGTCCTGCTTGCGCAGCCAGTCGGCAAATCCGGGGATTGGTGAGAGCGTGGCGAACTGATTCACTTTTGGGAATTCACGCTGGACCTCCTCGATCACGCGCTTGAGCAGAAAGTTGCCGAAGCTCACGCCGCGCAGGCCCGCCTGCGTATTGCTGATCGAATAGAAGATGGCCCACTTGACGCGGCGCAGGTCTTCCAGCGGCGCGGCTTCATCCAGCAATGTATGGACATTGGCCGCCATCTCCGGCGCGAATGCCACCTCGACAAAGATCAGCGGCTCGCGCGGGATGCGCGGGTGGAAGAACGCAAAGCAGCGGCGGTCGGAATCGAGGCGGTTGCGCAGGTCGGTCCATGAGGCGATTTCATGCACGGCCTCGTAGCGGATCAGCTTTTCCAGCAGCGATGCCGGCGAATCCCAGGTGATCGGCTGCAGCTCCAGCAGGCCCACGTCGAACCAGTTGGAGAACAGCGCCTCGAGATCGTCGTCAAGCGGGCGCAGCCCTGGCATGCGGCGCTGCCAGCGCAGCATGTCGGCGCGCAGCTGGATCAGGAAGTGCAGGCCGCAGGCGCTGCTGCCGCGCTGGCCGTGCAGCGCGGCCAGCCGCTTGAAGAAGCGGATGCGCGCATTGGACAGGGCCTGGGCCAGGCCCGAAGACGCGGCCTGCGCGCGGGCGGCGCGCGCGCCCTTGTCGCCGTCGGCCCCGGCCTCTTCGCTGCCCTTGCCGCCGCTGCTGGCGACTTCGGCCAGCACCGCCAGCATGCCGCGCCGGGTGGCCTCGCCAGCAGCCTCATACTCGGCCTGCCATGCCTGCGCGGCGGCATTGGCGGCGCCATCGGTCAGGCGCGCGTCGAAGCAAAGCCGCAACTGCTCGCGCTGGCGGCGCACCGCGCGCGCCGCCAGCGGCGCCTCGCCATCGACCGGCGTTGCCGGGGCCTTGGTGTCGACCTCGCCCTTGCGTCCCCACCAGCGGCCCAGCCGCGACAGGAACTTGGAACCTGCCGGCTCGCTTTCGCCCAGCGGCGCACTGATCTTCTGGTCACCCGTGTCGAAGGAATTCATGCGGTACCTGCCTTGATGCATCGATCTGAACGTGGGAAAAACGTCGGACTGGGGTTGCGGCGCCGGCTACTCTTCGGCGCCGGCCATGCGCAGCACCGGCGGCGCGCGCACGGCCTGGGCCTCGGCTGCGCCGGCGGTGGCGCCGGCATCCAGCGTCTTGAGCGCCGCGCGCTGGCGCAGCAGGTGGGTCTTCATCATCGCCTCGGCGCCTTCCGGGTCGCGGGCCTTGAGCGCGGCAAACACGGACAGGTGCTCGGCGCAGGATTCCTGGATCCGGCCCGGCAGCTTCAGGCTCTTGTGGCGCGACAGCCGCAGCACCTTGCGCAGGTCGCTGATCAGGCCCGACAGCCAGCGGTTGCCGGCCAGCCGCTGGATCGATTCGTGGATCTGGAAGTTGGTTTCGTAGTAGGCGTCGATGTCGCCCGCCTGCGCATAGCGCGCCAGGTCGGCATGCAGGCCGTCCAGTGCGTCCAGGTCGGCGCGCGTGGCGTTGCGCGCCGCCTCGTAGGCACAGCGCCCTTCCAGCAGTGCCATCAGCGGGAAGATCTCGTCCAGGTCCTGCTCGGACAGCTCATTGACGAAGCAGCCGCGCCGCGGCTCCAGCCGCACCAGGCCTTCGGCGGCCAGCACCTTGAGCGCTTCGCGCAGCGGCGTGCGCGAGATGCCAAGCGTTTCGGCCATCGCGCTCTCGTCGATCCATGCGCCGGGCACGAGCGTATGCGCGTCGATCATGGCGCGCAGCCGGTCTGCCACTTCCAGGTACAACGCCTGCTGGACGATGCGCATACTTCCCCCGGGTCGGATCGCGTGACCGATGCGTCCCGGTCACGATCTGGCGTCGGCCAGGGCAGATGCGCCCGGCCAGCCATAATTCATAATTATGGATTAGGGTGCGAACGATACAAGGAATTTCGATGCTGCTCTGCAACAAGCAGTAGCGATGGTGGCTGGTGGTCGACCGGCAGGTGCGGTCTGTGAGGATGCGGCGCGGGGTGCGGTATGAGGTGCGGCGGGCGTTTCCATGCCTCCCTGCAAGGAAACACCCGCGCCTGAAAATTACTGCAGTACTGCTTTTCATCGTCGGCGGATACTTGCAAAAATATCTGCCGCGTGGGTCCATGGATTGCCGGCGCTGGCCCTGCGCCCCCCTTTTTGAAACGCGCTTGTTGCGCGGATTTTCCCGTCGCCCTGGCTTTACGTGAAGTGCCGGCAAGTGCGGCCTGTCGGCCTTCACTCCCTCCCTGGCACTTCCGTTGGCGGCTGTGGCTTGCCGCTCATCTTTGTAACAATCAAGATAGCGATTTACGTGCCAGCGGGACTAACCCCATGATTTCATTGGCAACACGCATTCAGAAGTTGTTACAGAATACGTCTAGTGTAACAGGATGTTTCTAGATTGTTACGAGGGTTTTCCCACATTTTCTTATACGCCTGCCCGCCTGGCGGCAATGGCATATGCAGATTGTGCCGTGGTCGCTATTTATCAGTGCGAGAATGTGAGCGCATCGCCGCAAGTGCCCGAACTGAAGTGGTTGCATTCCTGAAACTGCGGTCGAGGCCGCAATCCTTACTGTCGCTTTCCACACACACTGGAGCTCCGCCATGCAAGCTGGCAGCGATTTCACCCTGGCCGGCACCCCGGCAGACGAGACACCGGCGCCTGCCGAGCCGCGCTACGCCGTGCCGCGGGCGCTGGGCCTGTCCTTTACCGGATCAGGTTCGGAATACTTCCGTATCTGGATCGTCAATGCACTGCTGACCATCGTCACCTTCGGCATCTATTCGGCCTGGGCCAAGGTGCGCACGTTGCAGTATTTCTATCGCAACACGCGGCTCGACGGTGCGAGTTTTGACTACCACGGCAAGCCGTCCGCGATCCTGAAGGGCCGCGCCATCGTGTTCGCGCTGGTGCTCGCCTTCCAGTTCGCCTCCACGGTCTCGCCCTTCCTTGCGCTGGCGATGCTGGTGGCGCTGCTGGCGGTGTTCCCCCTGCTGCTGGTGCGCTCGTTGCGTTTCCGCATGGCCAACTCCAGCTACCGCGGCCTGCGCTTCGCCTTTACCGGCGGCGATGCCGATGCCTACAAGGTGTTCGTGCTGTGGCCGCTGGCCGCAGTGGCCACGCTGGGCCTGCTGGGGCCGCTGGCGCACCAGCGCTTCAAGCGCTACCAGCACAACCACACCCGCTTCGGCACCGCGCCGTTTGCCTTCCATGCCGGCGCGGGCGATTTCTACGGCGTCTACCTGCGTGCCTTCGGCGTGATGGTCGCGCTGGTGGCGGCCGCGGCACTGGCCGGCTTCATGCTGGGCGCGACCGCGTCGGGCCAGGCGGGCATGATGTTGTCGTTCGGCATCGGCGTGACCGGTTTCTACCTGGCGCTGCTGGCCGTCAGCCCTTACGTGATGGCACGCTTGCAGAATGTCGTGTGGAGCCACACCACGCTGGCGCCGCATGCGTTCCGCAGCGAGGTGGGGGCCGGCCGCATGGTCTTTATCTTCGTCACCAACCTGATCGCGATCGCGCTGACGCTGGGCCTGTACCTGCCGTTCGCGCGGGTGCGTTCGGCGCGCTACCGGCTCGAATGCGTGACCATGCTGGCGGCGGGCCCGCTCGACACCTTCGTGGCCGGCGAGGCGCAGCAAGTGGGTGCGCTGGGCGATGCGGCGGTAGACTGGTACGACATCGACATCGCGCTCTGAACACGCCGTGCGCTGACCCGGCCCGCACCATGATCCCAGTCACCTTCTTCGATGGCCGCTCGTCGCGCGCGCATCCGGCCACGCTGGCCGTTGAGGCGCAGCAGGCCGTGCTGCGCGACGACTCCGGCGCCGAGCTGCGGCGCGCGCCGCTGTCGGACGTGCGCGTGTCCGAGCGCGTGCGCCGCGCGCCGCGGCTGGTCACCTTTGCCGACGGCGCCTTCTGCGAGATCACCGACCACGCCGCCTTCGACCACCTGCTGGCCGCCACCGGCCATCGCGACAGCCTGGTGGCGCGCGCGCAGAACAGCTGGCGCCTGGCCGGCCTGGCCGTGGCGGGGCTGGTGGCGGTGCTGGTGCTGGGCTATTACGTGCTGCTGCCATGGGGCGCCGGCATCATGGCGCGCACGGTGCCGCCCGAGGTGGAGGCCCATCTCGGCAAGCTGACGCTGGCGAGCCTGGACAACGGCATGGTCAAGCCGACGCAGCTGCCGCCCGCCGAGCAGCAACGCATCCGCTCGGCCTTCGCGGCGCTGAAGCGCCCGCGCGATGCCGGCCACGACTACCAGATCCTGTTCCGCCAGGGCGGCGAGATCGGCGCCAATGCGCTGGCGCTGCCGGGCGGCACCATCGTGGTCACCGACGAACTGGTGAGCCTGGCCGGCACCGGTGCCGGCATGATGGGCGTGCTGGCCCATGAAGCCGGCCATGTCGCCAACCGGCACGGCTTGCAGCAGGTGATCCAGGGATCGGCGCTGGCGGCGCTGTCGGCCTACCTGTTCGGGGATATCTCGACGGTGCTGGCCGGGGTGCCGGCCGCGATCCTGACGCTGCGCTATTCACGCGACCACGAGCGCGAGGCCGACGCCTTTGCGATCGAGGTCATGCAGCGCAACGGCCTGCCGCCCGCGGCGCTGGCCGAGGTGCTGGTCAGGCTGGACAATCGGCGCGGGGCGGCGTCGGACGCCGAGCCGGAACGCGGCCAGGACTTCATGTCGACCCACCCGCAAACGCAGGCGCGCATCGACGCCTTGCGCCGCGCCGGCAAATAGCGCGCCGACGGGTTCTCAGGCCACCGGCTGTGATGCGCCGGCGCCGGGCTGGCGCCGGTAGGCCCAGACCACCATGGCGATGCCGGCCAGGATCATCGGCAGGCTCAGCCACTGGCCCATCGACAGCTTTAGCGCCAGCAGGCCCAGGAAGTTGTCGGGCTCGCGCGCGAATTCCGCGGCAAAGCGGAAGGCGCCATAGCCGATCAGGAATACCCCCGACACCGCGCCCATCGGCCGCGGCTTGCGCGCGAACAGCCACAGGACGATGAACAGCGCCACGCCCTCGCCGGCAAACTGGTACAGCTGCGACGGATGGCGCGGGATGTTGTCGCCCGCCTGCGGGAAGATCATGCCCCACGGCAGGTCGGTGGCGCGGCCCCACAGCTCGCCGTTGATGAAGTTGCCGATGCGGCCGGCGGCCAGCCCGCAGGGGATCATCGGCGCGATGAAGTCGGTCACCTCCATCCAGTGGCGCCGGCGCAGCTTGCCGAACAGCCACATCGCCACGACCACGCCCAGGAAGCCGCCATGGAAGGCCATGCCGCCTTCCCACACCTTGAGGATCTCGAGCGGATGGGCCAGGTAGTACGACGGCTTGTAGAACAGCACATAGCCCAGCCGCCCTCCCAGGATCACGCCCAGCACGCCGAAGAACAGCATGTCGTCCAGGTCGCGCGTGGTCCAGCCCTTGGCCGCGATATGCGGCTGGCGGATGCGCAGGCGCCCGAAGCCCAGGAACATGATGAACCCGGCCAGGTACATCAGCCCGTACCAGCGGATGGCAAGCGGGCCCAGGTGGATGGCAACCGGGTCGAACTGGGGATGAATCAGCATGTTGGCGTGAATGGAGGTTGTAAAGGCCGCGGCCTGCGTATTGTCAGTGGCCTCGGTGACATTGGTGACGTGTCAGCGAGGGGCGGGCCCGGCTGCGCCTGCTTCTTGCGCGAGCGCGGTCGCAATATCGATGAACGAGCGCAGCACCGGCGCCACGCCGGCGGACGCGCCGTCGCGCCAGACCAGCCCGGTCTCGATCTGCGGGCCGGCCTCGCGCAGCGCCAGGTAGGACACCCCGGTGCGGCGAAGGTTGCACAGCGAGGCCGGCACCAGCGCCACGCCCATGCCCGCCGATACCAGGCTGACGATGGTCTGCATCTGGATGGCTTCCTGCGCGATCACGGGCACCAGGCCCTCGCGCGCATAGTAGCCCGTAATGATGTCATAAAACGCCGGCGCGCTTCGGCGCGGGAAGATGATCAGCGGTTCATGGGCGGCCTCGCGCAGCGACACCGCGGCGTCGCCCGCCAGCACCGCGCCCGCCGGCCGCCAGCCGTCGGGCACGGCCAGCACCAGCGGCTCGCTCACCAGCGGCAGGTAGGCCAGCCCGTGCGGCATGGCCGGCAGCTGCGGCCGGATCACCAGGCCGGCGTCGATCGCCCCCTCCATCAACGCCTCGAGCTGCACGTCGCTGGTGGCCTCGCGCAGTTGCAGCTGCACCTCCGGGTGGCGCGCGCGGAAGCGCCGCAGCAGGTCGGGCAGGATGCCGTAGTCGGCGGTGCTGACAAAGGCCAGCGACAGCGACCCCACCTCGCCGCGCGCCAGCCGCTGCGCCAGCCCGGGCAGCGCCGCGGCATCGGCCAGCACGCGCCGCACCTCGGGCAGCCACTGCTGGCCGGCCGGCGTCAGCGCCACCGAGCGCCGCGTGCGCACGAACAGCTGCACGCCGATTTCCTCTTCCAGCGCCTGGATCTGCTGCGACAAGGGCGGCTGCGTCATCGACAGGCGCCCTGCCGCGCGGCCGAAATGCAACTCTTCCGCCACAGTGACAAAGTAACGCAACTGCCGCAGGTCCAAACGCCCTCCTGATATGTTTTTCGACTCAATAAAGGTCAAATAATATATTTGACACTCCGAAACGCAAGGGTCATTCTTTGGCCCACAACATCGCCGCCGTGCGTTCGTGCCTCCTGGTCTTCGGGCGCAGCGCGGAGCGGCACTGAAGATCCCCGGAGATTCCCCACCATGGCATTCAACAAACGCTCGCAGAACATCACGCAAGGCGTGGCGCGTTCGCCCAACCGTTCGATGTACTACGCCCTCGGCTACAAGAAGGAAGACTTCGACAAGCCGATGGTGGGCATCGCCAACGGCCACTCGACCATCACCCCTTGCAACGCTGGCCTGCAGCGCCTGGCCGATGCGGCCATCGACGCGATCAAGGCCTCGGACGCCAACCCGCAGGTGTTCGGCACCCCGACCATCTCGGACGGCATGTCGATGGGCACCGAGGGCATGAAGTACTCGCTGATCTCGCGTGAAGTCATCGCCGACTGCATCGAGACTGCCGCGCAGGGCCAGTGGATGGACGGGGTGGTCGTGATCGGCGGCTGCGACAAGAACATGCCGGGCGGCATGATCGCGCTGGCGCGCACCAACGTGCCGGGCATCTACGTCTACGGCGGCACCATCAAGCCGGGCAACTGGAAGGGCAAGGACCTGACCATCGTGTCGTCGTTCGAGGCCGTGGGCGAATTCACCGCCGGGCGCATGAGCCAGGAAGACTTCGAGGGCGTGGAAAAGAACGCCTGCCCGTCGACCGGCTCGTGCGGCGGCATGTACACCGCCAACACCATGAGCTCGTCGTTCGAGGCGCTGGGCATGTCGCTGCTGTACTCGTCGACCATGGCCAACCCCGACCAGGAAAAGGTCGACAGCGCCGCCGAATCGGCGCGCGTGCTGGTCGAGGCGATCAAGCAGGACATCAAGCCGCGCGACATTATCACGCGCAAGTCGATCGAGAACGCCGTGGCGCTGATCATGGCCACGGGCGGCTCGACCAACGCCGTGCTGCACTACCTGGCCATCGCCCACGCCGCCGAGGTGGAATGGACCATCGACGACTTCGAGCGCATCCGCCGCAAGGTGCCGGTGATCTGCAACCTGAAGCCGTCGGGCCAGTACGTGGCGACCGACCTGCACAAGGCCGGCGGCATCCCGCAGGTCATGAAGATCCTGCTCAAGGCCGGCATGCTGCATGGCGACTGCCTGACCATCACCGGCCGCACGCTGGCTGAAGAACTGGAAAACGTTCCCGACACCCCGCGTGCCGACCAGGACGTGATCCTGCCGATCGAGAAGGCGCTCTACGCCGAAGGCCACCTGGCCATCCTGAAGGGCAACCTGGCCGAAGAAGGCGCGGTCGCCAAGATCACCGGCCTGAAGAACCCGGTCATCACTGGCCCGGCGCGCGTGTTCGAAGACGAGCAGAGCGCGATGGAAGCGATCCTGGCCGACAAGATCAACGCCGGCGACATCCTGGTGCTGCGCTACCTCGGCCCCAAGGGCGGCCCCGGCATGCCGGAAATGCTGGCCCCGACCTCGGCCATCATCGGCAAGGGGCTGGGCGAATCGGTCGGCTTTATTACCGACGGCCGCTTCTCTGGTGGTACCTGGGGCATGGTGGTTGGCCACGTGGCGCCGGAAGCGTATGTGGGCGGCACGATCGCGCTGGTGCAGGAAGGCGATTCGATCACCATCGATGCGCACAAGCTGTTGCTGCAGCTGAACGTGGCGGATGAAGAACTGGCCAGGCGCCGGGCCAACTGGAAGCAGCCGGCGCCGCGTTATACCCGTGGAGTGCTGGCGAAGTTCTCGAAGCTGGCGTCGACGGCGAGCAAGGGGGCAGTGACGGACTGATCTTCGTCCTGCTCAATAAAAAAGCCTGCGAGCGATCGCAGGCTTTTTTGTTTGCCGACGTCTGTCGAGACCCGCCGGTCCGCTCCAGCCCTTCAGCCGCCGTTAATCCTCCCCCGGCGTCTTCTCGATCTCCTCCAGCGTCGCATCCAGCCATTCCACCAGCCGCGCCTCCAGCGACTGGGTCAGCTCGCTGGCCAGTTGCGCCGTCAGCGGCGCCAGGCGCGACTGCAGCGTGGCTTCGGTATGGGCCGCCACGACCTGCGGCCATTCGGTGCGGAAGCGCATCATCACGCGCGTCAGCAACTCGGTGCGCACGGCGCGCAGGTCGTCCTCGCCCGGGGCGCCGCTATCTGCCGGCATCGCCGATGCCGGCGCGGCGCCTTCGTCCGCCACGGCGTCGCCGGTATCGCCGACATGCATGACCAGGCCCGAATCGGCCATGCCGAAGGTATCGATCACGCCCTCCTGCGCAGCGGCAGCCGGCGCTGCTGTCCCTGCGTCCGGCAGTTCGAACACCTCGGTCAGCAGCGGGATGCTGTCATTCGGATCGAGCCGCGGGATCACCCGCGAGGTGGTGCGTTCGCTCATGCGGCGTCTCCCTTGGGCTGGCCGATGTCGTGGTGCGTCAGCGGATAGCCGCGTTCGCGGTAGAAACGGTAGCGCTGGCGGCCGGCTTCGCGCGCGGCATCGCCCGCGCCCACTACCTCGATCAGCCGTTCGAAGCTGGCAAACTGCGCCGGGGCCTGGTCTGCCAGGTTGATCAGCAGCTGGTGGTGCGGCACGCCTTCGGTGGTGGCGGCCAGCAGGATCGGCGTGACCGCCGCATTGGGGCTTTCCAGCCCGCAATGGGGCAGGAAATCCAGCGCGGAGAAGGTCCACAGGCGCGCATCCAGGTCCGCCAGCTGCGCCGGCGCCCCGTGGATCACCACCTTCTGCCCGGCGCCGTAGGCCTTGCGGACCAGCCGGCAGACATAGCCGAGCACGTCCGGCACGTTGCTGTGGAAATCGATGCGCGTCATGGACCCTTGCTGCCTCTGTTGCCTGCCGCCGCCATCAGGCCGCGCGGTCCATCAGGAACTGCGCCAGCAGCGGCACCGGGCGGCCGGTGGCCCCCTTGGCCGCGCCGCTCTTCCAGGCGGTGCCGGCGATGTCCAGGTGGGCCCAGTCGTATTTCTCGGTAAAGCGCGAGAGGAAGCACGCCGCCGTCACGCTGCCGGCCGGGCGGCCGCCGATATTGCCCATGTCGGCAAAGTTGGACTTGAGCTGGTCCTGGTACTCGTCGTCCAGCGGCATGCGCCAGGCGGTGTCCATGGCGCGGCGGCCGGCCTGCAGCAGGGCATCGGCAAGCGCGTCGGAGCGCGCGTACAGGCCGCTGTTGATGTGGCCGAGCGCGATGATGCAGGCGCCCGTCAGCGTGGCCACGTCGATCACCGCGGCCGGCTTGAAGCGCTCCACATAGGTCAGCGCGTCGCACAGGATCAGGCGGCCTTCGGCGTCGGTGTTCAGGATCTCGATGGTCTGGCCGGACATGCTGGTGACCACGTCGCCCGGCTTGGTGGCGATGCCGCTGGGCATGTTCTCGCAGGTCGGCACCACGGCGATGACGTTGAGCTTCAGGCCCATCTCGGCCACGGCCTGGATCGTGCCCAGCACCGAGGCGGCGCCGCACATGTCGTACTTCATCTCGTCCATGCCCTCGCCCGGCTTGAGCGAGATGCCGCCGGTATCGAAGGTGATGCCCTTGCCCACCAGCACCACCGGGGCCTGCTTGGCGCCGGCGCCGTCGTAGCGCAGCACGATGAACTGCGGCGGCTCTTCGCTGCCCTTGGTCACGGCCAGGAAGGCCCCCATGTTCAGGGCCTCGATCTGCTTGCGGCCCAGCACCTCGGCCTTGAGCTTGTGGCGCTTGGCAATGCCGCGGGCGGTATTGGCCAGGTAGGTCGGCGTGCAGATATTGGACGGCAGGTTGCCCAGGTCGCGCGTCAGCTCCATGCCGTTGGCGATGGCGGTGCCGCGCACCACGGCCTGGGTGGCGGCGCGGGCATCGCCGGTGTCGACCGCGATCACGACCTTGCGCAGCGAGGACTTGTCGTTGCCGTTGGGCTTGCCGTTGGCATTGGCGCGCTTCAGACCCGGATGGCGCTCCAGCAGCCGATAGCCGGCTTCGCGCACCAGCGTGATGGTGGTGATCACCGCCCAGGCGACATCGCGCTGCTGCGGCGCCTGTTGCGCCAGGCACCACAGGGCCGAGGCCGCACGCGTGGACGACAAGGCACGCACGGCGGTGCGGACCGCGTCGGCAAAGGCCTTGTCGCTGAAATCGGCTTCCTTGCCCAGGCCCACCAGCAGCACGCGCGCGGCGCCCACGCCGGCCACCTCATGCAGCATCAGCTGGGTGCCGCGCTTGCCTTCGAAGTCGCCCTGCTTGACCAGCCGCCCCACCAGGCCCTTGGTGGCCACGTCCAGTGCCTTGGCTACTCCGGCCAGGTTCTGGCCTTCGAACAGGCCGACCACCAGGCAGTCGGTCTTGGTCGCCAGGAAACCATTTTGGCCGGCTTTGCTCCAATCCAAGGCTTTTGTGCTAAATTCCATCGCGCTTCCTTCCAGGGGCTCGTTAGACACGAAAGCCTCCATTATCCGCGATTTTTATCCCGCGACCTGCCGCCGCTGATACGCCCCGGTCACGCTGACAGCATGCTGTGCTGCCAGCCAGCTGTTCTGCCAGGCACCTCGCACGGCACATCGCCCGCTCCGGCCGGCAGCCCGGAACCGAACCCGCATGATCCTTCAACAAGCCCTGCGACGCGAGCTTGCCTACACCGCCGGGGCGGTGTTCCTGGTGATGCTGACCTTCATGCTCACCTCGCTCGTGATCCGCATCCTGGGAATGGCTGCCAGCGGCAAGGCCAGTCCCAACGACGTGCTGATGCTGATCGGCCTGGCCACCATCGGCTACCTGTCCATCCTGCTGTCGGCCACGCTCTTCATCTCCACCCTGATCGTGCTGACGCGCTGGTACAAGGATTCGGAGATGGTGGTGTGGTTCTCGGCGGGCATCTCGCTGCGCGAACTGGTCAAGCCGGTGCTGCAGTTTGCGGCACCCTTCATCGTGCTGGCGCTGCTGCTGGGCATGTTCGCCTGGCCCTGGGCCAACCAGCAGAGCGCGCTGTTCCGCGACCGCTTCGAGCAGCGCGGCGTGATGTCGATGATCGCCGCCGGGCGCTTTATCGAGCCCGCCAAGGCCAACTATGTGCTGTTCATCGAGGGCATCGACGCCGACATGAAGCATGCGCGCAATGTCTTCGTCGCCAACTCCGAGGCCGACAAGATCGGCGTGGCGCTGGCGCACCAGGGCAAGTTCGAGACCATGCCCAACGGCGACCGCCTGGTGGTGATGGAAAACGGCCGCCGCTACTCGGGCATGCCCGGCCAGATCGACTACCGCATCGTCGAGTTCGAACGCTACGCGGTCAAGGTGGACAACAAGGCTCCCGAGTCCGAAGCCAAGCTGCCACCCAAGAGCCGCGACACCATCGAGCTGATCCGCAACCCCACGCGCGAAAACCTGGGCGAGCTGATCTGGCGCATCTCGCTGCCGATCCTGGCCTTCAACTTCGTCATGATCGCAATCCCGCTGGCCTACGTTAACCCGCGCCTGGGCCGCTACACGCCGCTGGTGTTCGCGGTGCTGATCTACCTGACCTACAGCAACCTGATCAACCTGACGCAGTCCTGGGTGCGCTCGGGCGCGATCCCGTTCTGGCTGGCGTGGTGGCCGATCCACCTGGCGGTGTTCCTGGGGGCGCTGCTGCTGTTCCGCTACCGCCAGAACCGCAGCCTGGGCGGGTGGCGCGCCGTGTTCGGCCTGCGCAGGCGTGATGCCGCGGCCACCGGAGGCCGGGCATGAGGATCCTGCGCGTCTATGAACGCTACTTCGGCCGGCTGATCTATGGCGTGTTCGCCTTCATCCTGTTCGCGGTGCTGTCGCTGTTCGTGTTCTTCGACATGCTCAACGAGCTGGAGAACGTCAACAACCAGTACACCTCGCTGGTGGCGCTGTTCCACGTCCTGCTGCAGGCACCCACGCGGGTGTATGAGGTGCTGCCGATCGCGGTGCTGATCAGCGCGATCTATGTGTTCTCGCAGCTGGCCAGCCAGTCCGAGTACACCATCTTCCGCGTGGCCGGCCTGAACACGCGCCAGGCGCTGTTCTCGCTGTTCAAGCTGGCGGTGCCGCTGGCCATCGTGACCTTTATCTTCGGCGAGTTCATCGCCCCCCGCGCCGAGCAGTACGCGCAGAAGATCAAGCTCGAGGCGATCGGCGCAACCGTGTCGTCGGGCTTCCGTTCCGGCGTCTGGGTCAAGGACCGCGACAAGGATGCCGCCACCGGCGGCGGCGAGATCACCCGCTTCGTCAACGTGGCGGGGTTGCGGCCGGACCAGACCATCACCGGCATCACCATGTATGAGTTCGACCCGCAATACCGCCTGCGCATGATCCGCGTGGCGCAGGAGGGGCGCTACCAGGGTGGCCAGTTGTGGGAGCTGCAGGGCGTCAACGAGACCCGCTTCATCGAACTGGCGTCCCCGGCCCAGGGCGCGAAGCCGGCACGCGATTCGCTGGCCCCGGATTTCCGCGCCGAGCAAGTCAAGTTCCCGCGCGTGACCATGCATTCCGAGCTGACGCCGCAAATCCTGTCAGTGCTGCTGGTGACGCCTGAGCGGATGTCGACGCTGGACCTGTTCCGCTATATCCGCCACCTGCGCGACAACAAGCAGGACACGCAGCGCTATGAGATCGCCTTCTGGAAGAAGGTGATCTACCCGCTGACGCTGTTCGTGATGATGGCGCTGGCCCTGCCCTTCGCCTACCTGCACGCCCGTGCCGGCGCCGTCGGCGTGAAAGTGTTCGGGGGCATCATGCTGGGGTTGTCGTTCCACTTGTCGAACACGCTGTTCTCGCACGTCGGCCTGCTGCATACCTGGCCGCCGATCATCTCGGCACTGGTGCCAGGTACGCTCTACCTGATGGTGGCGCTGCTGGCGCTGCGCTGGGTGGACCGGCACTGAGGGGCGGGCTGCCATGACCGCACCCACCCGGGCCCTGGTCCTGTTTGCGCATGGCGCGCGCGACGCGCGCTGGCGCGAGCCATTCGACCGCCTGCAGCAGAAGGTGACCGCTGCCCTGCCCGGGTGCGAGGTGCGGCTGGCGTTCCTGGAGCTGATGGCGCCCGCCCTGCCCGACGCGCTCGCCGACCTGGCAGCGCGCGGCGTGTCCGACGCCACCGTGGTGCCGGTGTTCCTGGGCCAGGGCGGCCACCTGCGGCGCGACCTGCCAGCCTTGCTCGACCAATGCCGGCAAGCGCATCCCGGGCTGCGCATCCATTGCGCGACGGCGGCAGGCGAGGCCGATGCGGTGCTGGATGCAATGGCCGCATACTGCGTTGCCTCAATGCCCGCAAGCGGCCAGCCCTGAGCAGAAATGTGGTCCCCGATGAAACAAGCCCTGTGCCGGCATGCCGGTACAGGGCATTTTTTCTAGTGGCGCGCAGCGCGCTCAGGCAGCGCGCGGCGTCTGCACGACGGTTTCACCCACGCCTTCGCGCGGCGTTTCGGTAGCCCGCGCAGCCAGCGCCGCCCCGATCATCAGCAGGCTCGGCTGCACCGGATCGATCCAGGCAGCGGCCTCGCCTGCTGCCATTCGGCCCAGCGTGAATTCACGGCTACGCTGCCGCGGCGTGCTGGCGGCTTCCACCACCCACGCCGGCGTCGACGCCGGCTTGCCATGCGCGATCAGCTGCGCGGCAATCGACGCCGCCTGGTCGCGGCCCATGTAGTAGACCAGCGTATCGGCCTTGACCGCCGCTTCGATATCGGCCGAGCCCTCGCCATCCGCAGCCTTCGCCTGCGTGGCAAACGCCACGCTGCGCGACACACCGCGCTTGGTCAGCGGCTTGCCGATCGCCGAAGCAGCCGCCAGCGCCGCAGTGATGCCCGGCACCACTTCATACTCGATGCCAGCGGCTTCCAGCGCCTGCAGCTCCTCGTCGGCACGGCCGAACAGCATCGGGTCGCCGCCCTTCAGGCGCACCACGCGCTCGTACTTGCCGGCCAGGTCGACGATCTGGCGGTTGATGAACAGCTGCGCGGTGGAGCGCTGCCCGCAGCGCTTGCCCACCTCGACCAGCTCGGCCTGCGGACACCAGGCCAGCATCTCCGGCGCCACCAGTGCATCATGCAGCACCACCTGGGCTTCGCCCAAAAGCCGTGCACCGCGCACCGTAATGAGGTCTGCCGCACCGGGGCCTGCCCCGATGAGGAACACCTTGCCGTAAGTCTTCTGCGCCTGCTTGTCCATCTGCTGCCCCTTTCCTGCCGTTACCGATCAGGAGAACGCACGGATCATGCCTGCGGCCACCGTGTGGTTGGTCGCTTCGTCGATCAGCACGAAGGCGCCCGTTGCCGGGTTGTCGCCGTAGGCATCGCACACGATCGGCTTCTGCAGCGAGATCTGCACCGAACCGATGTCGTTCAGGCGGATATCGTGGCGACCGGTCTCGTGCGACAGCGTATGCACGTCCAGCACGCGGTCCACCGCCGACACGCGCGCGAACACGCTGGCCGTGGTGTGCTTGAGCACGTACTTGCGCGCCGGGTTCAGCGATTCGTCGTCGAACCAGCACAGGTCGGCCTGCAGCTTCTTTGCCGAAGCCGTGGTCGCATCGGCGGCAACGAACATATCACCGCGTGATACATCGACGTCCTCGGCCAGGCGCACCGTGACGGTATCGCCGACGTTGGCCGATTCAGCGGCACCATTGGGCGTCAGCACTTCAGCCACCACGGCTTCGCGGTTGGCCGGCAGCACGCGCAGCTTCTGGCCCACGCGCACGGTGCCGGCTTCGATGCGGCCGGCATAGCCGCGGAAGTCGTCCGACTGCGAACCGTCCTGGCGGATCACCAGCTGCACCGGGAAGCGCAGCGCGGCGTCATCCTCGGGTGCGGCCTCTTCCACCGGCAGTTCTTCCAGCAGCGGCAGCAGCGGCTCGCCCTGGTACCAGGCCATGGCATCGCTCTCATGCACGATGTTGTCGCCGCGCAGCGCCGACACCGGCACGTAGCGCACGTCCTTGAGGCCCAGCTGCTCGGCCAGTTCGGTGTAGGCGGTGCGGATCTCGTTGAAGCGCTGTTCGCTGTAGTCGACCAGGTCCATCTTGTTGACGGCAACGATCACGTGCCGGATCTCCAGCAGCTTCAGGATCGCCGAGTGGCGCTTGGTCTGCGCCAGCAGCTCGGCACGGCCGTCGGTGACGGTGACGCGGGTGGCATCGACCAGCACGATGGCCGCGTCCGCGGTCGAGGCGCCGGTGACCATGTTGCGGGTGTACTGCTCGTGGCCCGGGGTATCCGCGATGATGAACTTGCGGCGCGCGGTCGAGAAGTAGCGGTAGGCCACGTCGATGGTGATGCCCTGCTCGCGCTCGGCCTCGAGGCCGTCGGTCAGCAGCGAGAAATCGATCTGCTCGCCGGCGGTGCGCTTGTTCTTGGCGTTGGCCAGCGCGGTCAGCTGGTCCGACAGCACGGCCTTGCTGTCGTACAGCAGGCGGCCGATCAGCGTGCTCTTGCCGTCGTCGACGGAGCCGGCGGTGATGAAGCGCAGCAGGCCTTGATGGGTTGCTTGGTGAGTCATGTCTGGATCCTTTGCTGCGTGCGGCTTAGAAGTAGCCTTCCTTCTTGCGGCGTTCCATCGAGGCTTCGCTCGTCTGGTCGTCCATGCGGGTGGCGCCGCGCTCGGTGATCTCGGTCACCGCGGTCTCGGCGATGATCGCTTCCGGCGAATCGGCAACGCTGGCCACCGGGCAGGTGCAGCTGATGTCGCCGACGGTACGGAAGCGCACCGACAGCACCTCACTGACGTCGCCGTCCTGCTTGGGCGTGATCGGCGTGACCGGCACCAGCAGGCCGTTCTTGCGCACCACTTCGCGCTGGTGGGAATAGTAGATCGGCGGCAGCGCCAGCTTCTCGCGGGCGATGTACTGCCACACGTCCAGCTCGGTCCAGTTCGAGATCGGGAACACGCGCATCTGCTCGCCCTGCGCCATGCGGGCGTTGTACAGGCTCCACAGCTCGGGGCGCTGGGCCTTGGGGTCCCACTGGCCGAACTCGTCGCGGAACGAGAAGATGCGCTCCTTGGCGCGGGCCTTCTCTTCGTCGCGGCGGGCGCCGCCCATCAGCGCGTCGAACTGATGCTCGCCGATGGTTTCCAGCAGCGTCACGGCCTGAGCCGCGTTGCGCGAATCGGTTTCCTTGCGCAGGCGCACGGTGCCGCGCTTGATCGAGTCCTCGACATGGCCCACCACCAGGCGCGCGCCCAGCTCAGCCACGCGCTGGTCGCGGAAGGCGATCACTTCCGGATAGTTGTGGCCGGTGTCGATATGCACCAGCGGGAACGGCAGCTCGATCTTGCGCTCGCCCAGGCGGAAGGCCTTCAGCGCCAGGTGCAGCATCACGATCGAGTCCTTGCCGCCCGAAAACAGCAGCGCCGGGTTGCGGCACTCGGCCACCACCTCGCGGATGATGTAGATCGACTCCGCTTCGAGGCGGTCGAGGTGATCGTTCTGTACTTGCAACAGGTGCGCCACGCTGCTGGTGGCTTCTGCGATGTCGTTCATGATGCCCATTTTGTCCGGCCTCAATGCTTGATGTTCTGTTCGTGGAGCCCGCACTCTTTCGAGTCCTTGCTCTCCCACCACCAACGTCCCGCGCGCACATCCTCGCCCGCGCGCACGGCACGCGTACACGGCTCGCAGCCGATGCTGGGGTAGCCCTTGGCATGCAGGTCGTTGACGGGCACGTTGTGGCGCTTCAGGTAGGCCCACACTTCGGGCTCGCTCCAGTCCGCCAGCGGATTGAACTTGGGGATGCCGCGGGCTTCGTCCTGTTCCTCGAACGGCAGCTCGGCGCGCGTGACCGCCTGCTCGCGGCGCTGGCCGGTCAGCCAGGCGTCGGCGTGCGAGAGCGCGCGGTTGAGCGGCTCGACCTTGCGGATGCCGCAGCATTCCTTGCGCAGCTCGACGCTGTCGTAGAAGGCGTTGAGCCCGTGCTTCTTCAGGTAGTTCTCGACGGCCTCGGCGTCCGGCGTGAACTGCTCGATGCTGTAGCCGTAGTGCGCCTGCACCTTGTCCAGCACCGCCAGCGTCTCGGCGTGCAGGCGCCCGGTCTGCAGCGTGAACACGCGGATGCCGGCGCGCACGGCTTCGGTGCCGCGCAGGATGGCGTCGGTCAGCACCATGTCCTCGGCCGCCAGGCTCGAGGCAAAGCGCGCGCGGAAGAAGCGTGCGGCGATGCCCGCCAGGCGCTCACCCAGCTCGCGTTCCTTCTGCGCCAGCGCTTCGATGCTGCCGGTGTATTCCGGCGCAACCCACAGCGCGGGCGGACGCAGCGCCGACACCGCTCCGGCATCGACCACCGCGATTTCGCTCAGCACCGTGCTCATGCCGTTTCCTTCGACTGCACGGCACCACCTTCGGTGCGCGCACGGCGGAACAGCGGCAGCGGCTCATCCACCGAAGCCTGGTAGGTCACGGTGAACTCGGTGAAGCCCTTGATGGCGTCCTCGATGTTCTTGTCGGCGCGCACCGCGAAGGCATCGAAGCCGCAGCGCTTCATGAAGTTGAGCTGGTCGCGCAGCACGTCGCCGATGGCGCGCAGCTGGCCCTTCCAGTGGTAGCGGGTGCGCAGCAGGTAGGCCGTGGAAAAGCCGCGGCCGTCGCGGAACACCGGGAAGTCCACCGCCACCAGCGCCACGCGCGCGAAATACGCCTCGGCATCGCCCGGCTCGTCTTCCGGGGCCAGCCACACGCCGGTGCGGGCCGCGTCGCGGCCGGCCAGCAGCGCTTCGTTGGCCTTGAACACCGACAGCGGGAACAGCACCGCGTCCTGGCTTTGCACGGCCGCTGCGATCTGCTCGTCGGTCAGCGGCTGCTCGGCGGTGCCGCGCAGCACGGTCCAGCCGTCATCGACGATGACGGGGGCGACGGTAGCGCCATCCTGTTGCAGTTGAATGATCTTTGCCATGTTCAGTCTCCGGTCCTCAGGCTTCAGCGCGCTCGCGCGGCTGCTTGTCGGCATAAACGCGCTCCTTGAACGGGGCGATGCCGATGCGGGACAGGGTTTCGATAAAGCGTTCGTCCTCGATGCGGTTGGCAACGAAGGTGTCGATGATGCGGGTCACCACCTCGGGCATTTCCTCGGCGCTGAACGACGGGCCGATCACCTTGCCCAGCGCGGTCTGGTTGCCCTGGGCGCCGCCCAGCGTGACCTGGTACCACTCCGAACCGTCCTTGTCGACGCCCAGCACGCCGATATTGCCGACGTGGTGGTGGCCGCAGGCGTTGATGCAGCCCGAGATGTTCAGCGAGATCTCGCCCAGGTCATAGACGTAGTCGAGGTCGTCGAAGCGGTCCTGGATCGCCTGCGCGATGGGGATCGACTTGGCGTTGGCCAGCGAGCAGAAATCGCCGCCCGGGCAGGCGATGATGTCGGTCAGCAGGCCGATGTTCGGGGTAGCCAGGCCGGCCTTCCTGGCCAGTTGCCAGAGCGCGTACAGGTCCTGCTTCTTCACGTCCGGCAGGATCAGGTTCTGCTCGTGCGCGACGCGCAGCTCGCCGAAGCCGAACTGGTCAGCCAGGTCGGCCACGGCTTCGATCTGCGCGTCGGTGGCGTCCCCCGGGGGCGAGGCCACGCCCGGCTTGGTCGACAGCGTCACCGCGGCGTAGCCCGGCACCTTGTGGCCGTGCACGTTGCGACTGACCCAGCGCGCAAAGGCCTTGTCTTCCAGCAGGTGGTTCTCGTACGAAGCATCGGTGTCGGCCAGCTTTTCATAGGCGGGCGGCGTGAAATACTGCGCCACGCGGTCGAACTCGGCCTGCGTCAGCGTGGCCGGGCCGTCCTTGCTGTGCTGCCACTCTTCCTCGACTTCCTGCGCGAACTTCTCTGCGCCGATGGCCTTCACCAGGATCTTGATGCGCGCCTTGTACTTGTTGTCGCGGCGGCCATAGCGGTTGTACACGCGGATGGCCGACTCGACGTAGGACAGCATGTGCTGCCACGGCAGGTCGTCCTTGATGATCGTGCCCAGGATCGGCGTGCGGCCCAGGCCGCCGCCGGCCAGGATGCGCAGGCGCGTTTCGCCTTCGGCGTTCTTGTAGGCGTAGATGCCGATATCGTGCATCTGCACCACGGCGCGGTCATTGGCCGAGGCCGAGATGGCGATCTTGAACTTGCGCGGCAGGAAGGCGAACTCCGGCTGGAAGGTGCTCCACTGGCGCAGCAGCTCGGCCAGCACGCGCGGGTCCACCGACTCGTCCGGCGCGACGCCGGCGAAGTGGTCGGTGGTGATGTTGCGCACGCAGTTGCCCGAGGTCTGGATGGCGTGCATCTCAACGCTGGCCAGCTCGGCCAGCACGTCGGGCACGCGCTCCAGCTCCATCCAGTTGTACTGGATGTTCTGGCGCGTGGAGAAGTGGCCATAGCCGCGGTCGTACTCGCGCGCGATATGGCCCAGCTTGCGCATCTGCTTCGACGACAGCAGGCCGTACGGAATCGCCACGCGCAGCATGTAGGCATGGCGCTGCATGTACAGGCCGTTCTGCAGGCGCAGCGGCAGGAATTCTTCCTCGGTCAGCTCGTCGGACAGGCGGCGGCGCACCTGGTCACGGAACTGGGCGACGCGCTCGGCGACGATGCGCTGGTCATATTGGTCGTACTGATACATGGCGGGGTCCGTTCAGTATTCGTTGAATTCAGGAAACGAGCTTGATGGCGACCAGCGTCAGCGTGGTCGCCAGTGCGGCACGCACCAGCCGTTCGGGCAGCGCCCGCGACAGTTGCGCGCCCAGCCAGATGCCGGGGATCGAACCCACCAGCAGCGCCAGCAGCAAATTCCAGTCGACCGTGCCGAGCCATACATGGCCCAGCCCGGCAAGCGCCGTCAGCGGGACGGCGTAGGCAATGTCGGTGCCGGCCACTTCAGCCGGCTTCATATGGGGATACAGCAGCAGGATCAGCGTGGCGCCAACCGCGCCGGCGCCGATCGACGACACCGTCACCAGCACGCCGATCACGGCGCCGACCACGATGGTGGCAATGACCTGGGCGCGGCCGTGCAGCTGGAAGCGCGGATTGCGTTCCAGCCAGGCCAGCATCTGCTTGCGGAACAGCAGCGACAATACGGTCAGCAGCACCGACACGCCGATGGTCAGGCGGATCGCGTGCAGCCACTGGGCGTTGAGCTCGCCGGCGCTCTTCAGCACCAGGATGGCGGCCACAGCCGCCGGCAGGCTGCCGATGCACAGGCGCCGCACCACCTGCCACTGCACATGGCCGTGGGCACGGTGCGCGATGGTGCCGAAGCCCTTGGTGATGGCGGCGAAGGCCAGGTCGGTGCCAACCGCGGTGGCCGGCGAAAAGCCGAACAGCAACGTCAGCAGCGGCGTCATCAACGAGCCCCCACCCACCCCGGTCAGACCGACGAGGACGCCTACAAACAGACCGGAAACCGTATAGGCAACAGACATGGGGGACTCGGTGGGAACCTGGCCCGTGGGTCTCGCATCACAAAGTGGCTGCTGCGAGAGGACGCACTGAGGGCTGGCCATTAATTAACAAAGTTCGAGAATCGTAATAAACTGGCCTCATACCTCAAACTAATAAGAAGTTGTTTGTTTATACGAACCCAGATATATGAACCTGCACCAGTTTCGCTTCGTGCGTGAGGCCGTCCGGCAGAACTACAACCTGACTGAGGCCGCCAAAGCGCTCTACACGTCACAACCCGGCGTGTCCAAGGCCATCATCGAGCTGGAAGAAGAGCTGGGCGTTGATATCTTTACCCGCCACGGCAAGCGCATCCGCAGCCTGACCGAGCCCGGCCGCCGCATCCTGAGCTCGGTCGAGAAGATCCTGCAGGAGGTGGAAAGCCTGAAGCGCGTCGGTATGGACTATGCGGCACAGGATCAGGGCAACTTCACCATCGCCACCACCCACACCCAGGCGCGCTACGCCCTGCCGCGGGTGATCAGCGAGTTCACCAAGCGCTACCCCAAGGTGCGGCTGTCGATCCAGCAGGGCAACCCGGCGCAGATCGCCGACATGCTGCTGCACGACCAGGCCGATATCGGCATCGCGACCGAAGGCATCTCCGCCGACAAGAACCTCGTGTCGCTGCCGGGCTACCAGTGGACCCATATGGTGATTACGCCACCCGAGCATCCCCTGCTGGACAAGAAGCACCTGGCGCTGGAAGACCTGATGGGCTACCCGCTGATCACCTACGATGCCAACTTTGCCGGCCGGACCAAGATCGACAAGGCCTTCGCGCTGCGCCACCTGGAGCCGGACATCGTGCTGGAGGCCATCGACGCGGACGTGATCAAGACGTACGTGGAGATCGGGCTGGGCGTGGGCATCGTCGCCGGCGTCGCCTATGATGCCGAGCGCGACCGCAACCTGCGCGGCATTTCGGCCGGCCACCTGTTTGGCAGCAACGTGACGCACCTGGCCGTCAAGCAGGGTGCCTACCTGCGCAGCTTTGTCTACACCTTCATCGAGCTGTTCTCGCCGACGCTCAACCGCAAGCTGGTTGAGCAGGCCATGTCCGGCGAACACGAAGCCTACGAACTCTGAGGACGGCCCGCCGCCTCTCCCTATATAAGAAGCAAACCCAACCATGCATCTGCTGCCCATCACGCCCTGCCGGCCGGAGGCCCTGTGAACGACCTGCCCCGCATTCACTGGACCGAGGACGGCATCGAGCGCAGCGCCGCCTGGCGCTCTGAAGCCGGCCTGCCGCCGCCGCGCCGCGTGATCATCGCCGACGACACCACCAGCGCCGACACCGCCTACCGCCTGGCCTGCGAGGGCACCGCGCTGCTGTGGCGCGGCGACTTCCAGAACGCGCGCCAGCTGCTGCACGCGCTGGCCCGCCGCACCGAGCGCAAGCCCAAGAAGGCCAGCCGCCCCGGCCAGAAAGCCAGGGACAAGGCCAAGGGCGGGGCCGCTTCGCCAATCGAGGCCTTCAACCTGCACCGGCTGGCCCAGTCGCAGCGCGCCCGCACGCTGGGCATGCTGCTGCTGCCGTTCGAGGCCAGCCACGAGGTGCCGCTGCGCCGCGCGCCGGATGTGCGCGACGCCTGCGAACAGGTCTACGGCCCGGCCAGCGAGCCCTACGTGGCGTCGATGCGCGAGTTGCTGGGCATGATCGGCGCCTATGAATGGCGCAAGAAGGGCGTGGAGATCCCGGCGCTGGAAGACCGCATCCACCCCTGGTACGGCGTGTTCTCGCCGGTGCGCGGCGAGTATGTCGACCTGGTCGCGACCGAGCCGCTGCCGGCCAAGACCCTCGCCTTCGATATCGGCACCGGCACCGGCGTGCTGGCCGCGGTGCTGGCCCGCCGCGGCGTGCAGCGCGTGGTCGCCACTGACCAGGACCCGCGCGCGCTGGCCTGCGCGCGCGAGAACATCGCGCAGCTTGGCTACGTCGGGGAGGTCGAAATCGTGCAGGCCGACCTGTTCCCCGAAGGCCGGGCGCCGCTGGTGGTGTGCAACCCACCCTGGGTGCCGGCCCGGCCCAGCTCGCCGGTCGAGCGCGCGGTCTACGACCCTGACAGCGCCATGCTGCGCGGCTTCCTGCAGGGGCTGGCCGAGCATCTGGCGCCGGGCGGCGAAGGCTGGCTGCTGCTGTCGGACCTGGCCGAGCATCTCGGCCTGCGCCCGCGCGAGGAACTGATGGGCTGGATCGACGCCGCCGGGCTGAAGGTGCTGGGCCGTTCCGATATCCGCCCGCGCCACCCGCGCGCGACGGATGCTGCCGACCCGCTGCACGCGGCGCGTTCCGCCGAGGTGACCACGCTCTGGCGCCTGGGCGTGCGCTGACCGGCACGGCCGCGGCGGGGCGCAGGCGTGCCCCGGCGGCCGAGTTCGGCTATCCTTCCCGTCACATATAAGAACGGAGGAGACCATGCTGACAATGCCCCTGCGCCCCCTGCTGCTGGCCGGCGCCCTGCTCTTCACCAGCGCCGCCGCGCATGCCGACATCCGTGTCGGCATCGATGTGTCCACCACCGGTCCGGCGGCCTCGATCGGCATCCCCTCCAAGAACACCGTGTTGATGTGGCCCCAGACCCTGGGCGGCCAGAAGGCGCACTACGTCATCCTTGACGACGGCACCGACCCGGCCGCGGCGGTGCGCAACGTGCGCAAGCTGATCTCCGAGGAAAAGGTCGACGTGATCGTCGGCCCCAACATCACCCCCACCGCCATCGCCGCGCTCGACGCCGTGGCCGAGGGCGAAACCCCGATGGTGGCACTGGCCGCCTCGGCCTCCATCGTCGAGCCGCAGACCGACGCCAAGCGCCGCTGGGCCTTCAAGATGCCGCAGAACGACTCGCACATGGCGACCGTGCTGACCGAGTACATGAGCAACCACGGCGTCAGGACCGTCGGCTTTATCGGCTTTGCCGACGCCTACGGCGAGAGCTGGTGGCGCGAGTTCTCGAAGCTGGCCGAGGTGCGCAAGATCAAGGTGGTCGCCAACGAGCGCTTCTCGCGCAACGACACCTCGGTGACCGGGCAGGTGCTCAAGCTGATGGCGGCAAACCCGGACGCGATCCTGATCGCCGGCGCCGGCACGCCGTCCGTACTGCCGCAGAAGACGCTGGGCGAGCGCGGCTACAAGGGCAAGGTCTACCAGACCCACGGCATCGCCACCTGGGACTTCCTGCGCATGGGCGGCAAGGATGTGGAAGGCACGCTGTTCCCGACCGGGCCGGTGGTGGTCGCGCGCCAGCTGCCCGAGAGCCACCCGGTGCGCAAGGTGGCGCTGGACTTCGTCAACCGCTACGAAAGCAAGTACGGCGCCGACAGCGTCACGCAGTTTGCCGGCGACGCCTGGGGCGCGTGGATGCTGCTGGACGACGCCGCCCGCCGCGCGCTGAAGACCGGCGCCCAGCCCGGCACGCGCGACTTCCGCGCCGCCATGCGCGACGCGCTGGAAGCCACCACCAACCTCACCATCCCCAACGGCGTGATGAACCTGAACCCGAAGGACCACCAGGGCTTCGACCAGCGTTCGCGCGTGATGGGGGTGATCCGCAACGGCAAGTTCGCCTATGCGGGCGATAAGTAGCCCGCCGCATCAAGAAAGGAAGCATGGCATGAGCACCACTCTCACCCCCACCACCGTCGCCTTCATCGGCCTGGGCGCCATGGGCTCGCACATGGTCCGCCACCTGCTGGCCGCCGGCCACACCGTGCGCGCCTTCGTGCGTCGCCCGGACGCGGCCGAGGCCGCGCGCGCGCTGGGGGCGGAGCCCTTCTTCACTCCGGCCGAAGCGGCGCGCGGCGCCAGCGTCGTCTTCACCAACGTGACCTCGTCCGAAGACGTGCGCGAAGTGCTGCTGGGCGAGCAGGGCGTGATCCACGGCGCCGCGCCGGGCACCATCTGCGTGGACCACAGCACCATCTCGCCGATCGTCACGCGCGAGATCGCCGCGGCGCTGGCCGCGCGCGGCATCGAGGCGCTGGACTGCCCAGTCTCGGGCGGCACCATGGGCGCCGAGGCGGGCACGCTGACCATCATGGTCGGCGGCAAGCCCGAGATGCTGGAGCGCGTGCGCCCGCTGCTGCAGCAGCTGGGCAAGACCATCACCCATATCGGCGACCACGGCGCGGGCCAGGTCGCCAAGCTGTGCAACCAGATCGCGCAGGTGGTCAATATCGAAGGCATTGCCGAGGCCATGCGTTTTGCCGCCGCGCAGAACGTCGACACCGGCCGCGTGTTCGAAGCCATGGCGACCGGCATGGCCGGCAGCCGCATGCTCGACCTGATGGGCCCCAAGATGGTGGCGCGCAACTTTGCCGCCGGCATCGAGGCGCGGCTGCACGACAAGGACTTCGGGCTGGCGCGCGATATCGCCGAAGAAATCGGCCTGGACCTGCCCGCGATGCAGGCCACCTCGGCGCAGCTGCGCACGCTGATGGCCAACGGCTGGGGCAAGGACGACACCTCGTCGCTGCTGCGCGTGCTGGAGGGCTGACGCCCTCGCGCCCGGTGCGCGCTCAGCGCTCCATCAGCCGCAGCACCGCGCGCGTCAGGGCACCGTCCGGGCTGGCAAAGCCGTCCAGCACGTTGAAGTGATGGCAGTCCGGCAGCACCAGGTCGCTCGCGGCCGGATGCGCCACCTTGGCCGGCCACGCCGCGCGGATCAGCGCGTGCTGGCGGTGGTATTCGGCGGCCTCGAGTTCCCCCACCGCGATCGCCAGCGGGGCACCGCTGGCCGGCGGCATGTACGCGGGCGACAGCCGCGCGACATCGTCTTCCGAGAACCGCAGGTCGCGCTGCAGGAAGGCAGCGCGCCGCAGCGGCTCCATGTCGTACAGCCCGCTGACCGAGAGCCCGCCCTTGACCAGGTCGGCCGGCAGCTCCGCGCCCAGCTGCGGCCAGCGCGCGGCCATCAGCATCGCCACCAGGTGGCCGCCGACGGAATGCCCGGCCAGGAAGAGCTTGTCCGGATCATGGCCCAGCCGGTCCGCCTGCCGGTACAGCCAGGCGACGCTGCGCAACACCTGCCGCACGATCTCCGGCACCGTCACCGCAGGCACCAGCGTGTAGTTCACCACCGCCACCGACACCCCCAGCGCCGGCAGCGCGCTGGCAACAAAGCTGTGGTCGTGCTTGTCCAGCGCCCGGTAGTAGCCGCCGTGCACGAAGACCAGCAGCGGCGGCAGCGCCCCGTTGGCCCGCTGCGCGGGGAAGTAGTCCAGCGTCTCGTCCTGCGCATGGCGCGAGTCCTCGCCGGCATAGCTCAGGTCCGCCAGATAAGCGCCGCGTGCGCGCACCCCGGCGGACCACTGCGCCCAGCGCGCCATATGCACGGCGTTGTCCGGCACATTGGCGCGGTTGTTGTATTCCCGGTCATAGAAGCCGGGGTCCTGCGAAGGCAGGCTGGCGAGGCGCGCCAGCGAAGCTTGGTCGGTCATGGCAGTCGGGGGTGGTCGGGACGATGGGCGAGTGAGAGGCTGGGCGCCATGCTACCGGATTTGCGCAGCCGCGCACTGGTTGTCCGACGACGGGATTTCCGGCATAATTCCCGGCTCAGCACGGTGCCGGTTCCGGCGCCATACACCCTGCCCGGGTGGTGAAACAGGTAGACGCAGGGGACTCAAAATCCCCCGCCGCAAGGCGTGTCGGTTCGAGTCCGACCCCGGGCACCATCGGCTTCTTCCCGACTAGTTCCCAGCATTGCCTCCGTGGTGCCATCTCGGCCGCGGGTCGGCGCACGCCTCCTGGCCTCGGACGTGCCCCGCCAGCCACTTTGCCTGAGCGCCTGTCGGACGGCGCCCACTGGCGCGCCCTCGCCCGGCTACCTATCCTATGGCATTGCCAACCCCCTTTCCCGGAGCGAACCATGAAGCGACTCGCCCTTTCCGCCCTCGCCTGTTCCGCGCTGCTGGCCGGCTGTGCCGGCGCCAATATGGAAAGCCTGACGCAGGCCGGCGGCAGCCTCTTTACCGCCGCGACGCTGTCGGACAGCAACGTCAAGATGCTGTCCGACCAGTCCTGCGCGGAAATGGACCAGAAGAACACCATCGCACCGGCGGACAGCACCTACGCCAAGCGCCTGGCCAATGTGATGAGCGGGCTGGGCAACACCGGGCTGCCACTCAATGCCAAGGTGTATGTGACCAAGGACGTCAATGCCTGGGCCATGGCCAACGGTTGCGTGCGGGTCTACAGCGGCCTGATGGACTTGCTCAGCGACGATGAAGTGCGTGGCGTGGTGGGCCATGAAATCGGCCATGTGTCGCTGGGCCATACCAAGGCCGCGATGCAGGTGGCCTACACCACGGCTGCGGCGCGCGGGCTGCTGGGGTCGACTGGCGTGGCTTCGCTGACGGCGCTATCGTCGTCGCAGATCGGCGCGCTCGCCGAGCAGTTCGTCAATGCGCAGTTCTCGCAGCGGCAGGAAACCGCGGCCGACGACTATTCGTTCGACCTGCTGACCAAAAACGGCGCCAACCGCCAGGCCCTGGCATCGGCGTTCCGCAAGATGTCGACCCTCGATGGCGGACAGTCGAGCATGCTCAGCTCGCACCCGGGATCGCTGGAGCGCGCCAAGCATATCGAAGCCCGCCTGGCCGGCGGGCGCTGACAGCGGCGCATTTGCCCTTGCCGCCGCACCCGTTCGGGTGAGGCGGCACCTCCCTCCCGACTGCCCCGCTTCACTTCCCTCGCGCACCGCTCCCGACACCGTTTCCACACTCGCGCGGCCATGCCCGCGGCGCGTTGACTGCGCTTAATTCGCCGACAAAAGCTTTCACTACGCTGGCCGGAAACCGGCGGAGATAATGCCTCACGCTGCATTAACGCGGTTGATGCGGTCGCGCCACTGCATGCGCGATCCGCGGCGCCAACGCTGCACCTGCCAGCTGCGGTGTGCGCGCCGCCACCGTGATTGCCGTGATCGCCATGATCACCTTCATGCCCGAAGGACACGCCCCCGCGCCATGGACATGCCCCGCCTCCGCTCGCCCCGCACCCGCAGTCC
>NZ_JBYTAG010000057.1:0-47537 GCF_058787995.1 Cupriavidus sp. FW305-27 | reverse complement strand
GGGGCCGGGGGTGAGGGCGGGCGGTTCTGGTGGCGTGGTGCCTTGCTGAACCGCCCCTCACCCTGGCCTCTCCCCGTGAGGGGAGAGGGGAACACAATCAGGGCGCTCAGTGGCGCCGCACCCTGCGCAGCTCGTCCACGATCAGCAGCACCGCGCCGACCGTGATCGCGCAGTCGGCCACGTTGAAGGCCGGCCAGTGGTAGTTGCGCACATAGAAATCCAGGAAATCGACCACGTGCCCGTAGACCACGCGGTCGATCACGTTGCCGACCGCGCCGCCCAGGATCAGCGACACCGCAAAGCAGAACAGCCGCTGTCCGGTGTGGCGATACAGCAGCCACACGATGAACGCGCCCACCACGATGCCCAGCCCGGTGAAGAACCAGCGCTGCCAGCCGCCGGCATCGGCCAGGAAGCTGAACGCCGCGCCCTTGTTGTAGACCAGCATCAGGTTGAAGAAGCCGGTCACCGGGCGCGATTCACCATAGGTGAAGGTGCGCACGATGACGATCTTGAAGAACTGGTCGAGCACCACCACCAGCAGCGCGAAGGCCATCCACAGCAGCGGGGTGGTGCTGGCGGCCTTGTTGTTGCGGCGTGCCGGGCGCGCGGAACGGGACGTGGTCGATGCCATCAGGCATGGCTCCTGTGTTCACCGGCGCCGAACAGGTTGCTGTCGCAGCGCCCGCAGAGGGTCGGATGGTCCGGGTTGTGGCCGACATCGGCGCGGTAGTGCCAGCAGCGCTCGCACTTGGCATGGGTCGACGGGGTCACGGTGACCAGCAGGTCGCCGGCCTCGGGCGCGTGCGTTACCTTGGCCGATGAGGTCAGCAGCACGAAGCGCAGGTCGTCGCCCAGGCTCTGCAGCGCGTCCAGCACCGGGCCGCCGGCCTGGATGGTCAGTTCGGCCTGCAGCGACGAGCCGATCTCGCCTTCCACGCGCACCGCTTCCAGCTGCTTGGTGACCTCGGCGCGCACTTCGCGCAGCGTGTGCCACTTCTGCAGCAGGTCGTCGGCGCCATCGTCGACTTCCGGTATCGCGTAGTAGGTGCTGGTGAAGATGGTGTCGGTGTGCTCGGTGCCGTGGGCGAAGATCTGCCACGCTTCCTCGGCGGTGAACGACAGGAACGGCGCCATCCAGTGCAGCATCGCCTGGGTGATGTGGTACAGCGCGTTCTGCGCCGCGCGGCGGGCCTTGGAGTCCGGCGCGGTGGTGTACAGGCGGTCCTTCAGCACATCGAGGTAGAACCCGCCCAGGTCCTCGGAGCAGAAGGTCTGCAGCTTGGACACCACCGGGTGGAATTCATACGCCTCATAGTGCGACAGCACTTCCTTTTGCAGCTGCGCGGTCAGCGCCACTGCGTAGCGGTCGATCTCCAGCCATTCCGACGCCGGCAGCGCGTGCCTGGCGTGGTCGTAGTCGGACAGGTTGGACAGCAGGAAGCGCAGCGTGTTGCGGATGCGGCGGTAGCCTTCCACCACGCGCTTGAGGATCTCGTCCGAGATCGACAGCTCGCCGGAGTAGTCGGTCGAGGCTACCCACAGGCGGATGATCTCGGCGCCCATCTTGTTCGAGATGTCCTGCGGCGACACGGTGTTGCCGATCGACTTGGACATCTTGCGGCCTTCGCCGTCGACTGTGAAGCCGTGCGTCAGCAGCGCCTTGTAGGGCGGCTTGCCGTACAGCATCGACGCGGTCAGCAGCGACGAGTGGAACCAGCCGCGGTGCTGGTCCGAGCCTTCCAGGTACAGGTCGGCGAGGCGGCCATCGGCTTCATCGGCGGACGGATCGTACAGGTCGTCGCGGTGCGAGCCGCGGATCACGGACCAGTGCGTGGTGCCGGAGTCGAACCACACGTCCAGCGTGTCGCGGTTCTTCTCGTACTGGCTGGCCTCGTCGCCCAGCAGCTCGGCCGGGTCCAGCGTCTGCCAGGCCTCGATGCCATGCTGCTCGACGCGCCTGGCCACTTCTTCCAGCAACTGCGGCGTGCGCGGGTGCAGCGCTCCGGTTTCCTTGTGCAGGAAGAAGGCCATCGGCACGCCCCACTGGCGCTGGCGCGACAGCGTCCAGTCCGGCCGGTTGGCGATCATGTTGTGCAGGCGCTGCTTGCCCCAGGCCGGGAAGAACTCGGTGGCGTCGATGCCGGCCAGCGCGGTCTCGCGCAGGGTGGGGCCGGTCTTGCCGTTCTCGTCGGCCGGGTCCACGTCCATGCCCGCGAACCACTGCGAGGTGGCACGGTAGATGATCGGCGTCTTGTGGCGCCAGCAGTGCATGTAGCTGTGGGTGTACTTGTGCGAATTGAACAGGTTGCCCGAGGCCTGCAGCACCTCGACGATCTTCGGGTTGGCGTCCCAGATCGACAGCCCGCCAAAGAGCGGCAGCGTGCCGGCATAGACGCCGTTGCCCATCACCGGGCTGATGATGTCGGAATCGGCCATGCCGTGCGCCTTGCACGACTGGAAGTCTTCCACGCCGTAGGCCGGCGCCGAGTGCACGATGCCCGAACCGGTGTCGGTGGTGACATAGTCGCCCAGGTAGACCGGCGACAGGCGGTCATAGCCCGCGTCCATCCTGGCCAGCGGGTGGTGGAAGCGGATTTCCGACAATGCCGCGCCGGTGGTGGTGGCCACGACCTTGCCTTCCAGGCCGTAGACCTTGAGCTGCTCCTCGACGCGCTCGGTGGCCAGGATCAGGTAGCCGCGCGGGGTTTCGACCAGCGCGTATTCCACTTCCGGGTGCACGTTCAGCGCCTGGTTGCTCGGGATGGTCCATGGCGTGGTGGTCCAGATCACGATCCAGCCGGGCTTGCCGTCGAGCTGCTCGAAGGGCACCTTGAAGGCGTGTGCCAGCTTGTCGGCTTGCGCGAACGGGAAGCCCACGTCGATCGACAGGTCGACCTTGTCCTTGTATTCGACCTCGGCCTCGGCCAGCGCCGAGCCGCAGTCGAAACACCAGTTCACCGGCTTCAGGCCGCGGAACACATAGCCCTTCTCCATGATCTTGCCGAGTGCGCGCAGTTCATCCGCCTCGTTGCTGTAGTTCATGGTCAGGTAGGGGTGGTCCCAGTCGCCCAGCACGCCCAGGCGTTCGAAATCCACCATCTGGCGCTTGATCTGCTCGGTGGCGTAGGCGCGCGCCTTGGCCTGGACCTCCTGCACCGGCAGGCCCTTGCCGAATTTCTTCTCGATCTGGATCTCGATCGGCATGCCGTGGCAGTCCCAGCCCGGCACGTAGACGGCGTCCAGCCCGGTCAGGCCGCGCGCCTTGATGATCATGTCCTTGAGCACCTTGTTGACGGCGTGGCCGATATGGATGTCGCCGTTGGCATACGGCGGGCCGTCGTGCAGCACGAACTTCTTCGCGCCCTTGCGTGCCGCGCGGATCTTCTTGTAGAGCTGCTTGTCCTGCCACTGCTTGACCCACTGCGGCTCGCGCTTGGGCAGGTCGCCACGCATCGGGAAGGGCGTGTCGAGCAGGTTGACCGGATATTTGCTTTTCTCGGGCTTGGCGCGTTTGTCGTCAGGCATTTCGATTCTCAGGGCAATTCGGGTTGGCGCGCGGGCGGCGGCAGGCCGGCGGGCGCGCGGAAAGACTGGGGCGGCGGCGTGCGTGCCGGGCCCGCGCCACTGGCGTGCGGGCGGGCGCCGGCCGCTACCTAATTCGGTCGGTGGCGGAGGTGGCGAAGTCGCGCCCGCCGCTGCCTTCGGCCGCGCCCGGGGCGGTCAGGCCGAAGAAGGCGCGCGCATCGGCGCTGTCCTTGGCGATGGCGGCGGTGAGCTCGTCCAGGTTGTCGAAGCGCGCTTCGTCGCGCAGCTTTTTCATGAATTCAACCCGCACCAGCTTGCCGTACAGGTTCTCTTTGAAATCGAACAGGTGGACTTCCAGCAGCACCCGGCCGGCGTCCTCGATGGTGGGGCGCACGCCGATGCTGGCCACGCCCGGCAGGGGCTGGTCGGCGATGCCGTGCACCTGCACCACGAAGATGCCGCTGACTGCCGGCCGCTTGTGCGAGATGCGCAGGTTCAGCGTCGGGAAGCCCAGGTCGCGGCCCAGCTTGCGGCCGTGGATCACGTGGCCGCTGATGGCATAGCCGTGGCCGAGCAGGCGCCGGGCATGCTCCAGATCGCCGTCGGCCAGCGCCTGGCGCACGGCAGAGCTGGAGATGCGGATGCCGCCTTCGGACACCGATCCCATCTGCTCGACATCGAAGCCGTAGCGGCGCCCGGCTTCCTGCAGGTAGGTAAAGTCGCCGGCGCGCCTGGCGCCGAAGCGGAAGTCGTCGCCGACCAGCACCCAACGCGCGTGCATGCCGTGCCACAGCACGTTCTCAACGAACGCCTGCGGCGACTGGGCGGCAAAGTGGGCGTTGAAGTGTTCCACCACCACCCGGTCCACGCCGTTGCGGCGCAGGCTTTCCAGCTTGTCGCGCAGCAGCGCGATGCGGGTGGGGGCCTTGTCCGGGGTGAAGAACTCGCGCGGATGCGGCTCGAAGGTCATCACGCACAGCGGCAGGCCGCGTGCGTCGGCGGCTGCACGCGCACGCGCGAGCAGCGACTGGTGGCCGCGATGCACACCGTCGAAATTGCCGATGGTGAGCGCGCAGGGCGCCCGGCTTTCGGCGTTGGGCAGGCCGCGGAAGACTTTCACGGGGACGGCGGGAAACGTTTCAGGTAAAGCGAGCATTATAAGGCGAATGGGTCCGCTTGCCGCTCCCGCCGCCCGCGGCCGGTGCCGCGCTGCTGTTTTTGTGCCGCAACCGGCCCTCGCGGCATGGCGCAATGCCGCAAAAGGCGGCATGATATGGCCCACTTCGGCTTCACTTCGGCGCTGGCACCTGCTGCCCCCGACATCCGCCCATTCCAAGCCAGCCACACTTGAAAGCGCTGCCCAACCGGTTCTTTTCCCGGCTCCTGCCCCGAGTCCTGCCTCAGGCGACCGCCCAGCTCGACGTCGAGACGCGCGCCAAGCTGATGGCCATCGTGCACAAGAACTCGCCCACGGCGATCGTGGCCTCGGTGCTGCTGCCCGCGCTGACCACGCTGGGATTCTGGAACGACGTGAGCCGCGCGGCCTTGCTCGGCTGGTGCGCGGTGATGCTGCTGCTGACGGTCGGCGGCCTGTGGTTCTATGTCGGCTACCAGCGCGACCATGCCTCGATGAGCCGCTCCGCGCACACGCGCAAGTGGTGGAACAATATGCGCGCGGTTGCCTTCCTGACCGGCGTGACCTGGGGCAGTTCGGCGCTGCTGCATTTGTATACGGGCTCGGCCGTGTTCTCCAGCGTGCTGTACCTGCTGACCCTTGGGGTGCTGGCAGGCGGCGCGGTGTCGCAGGCGCCGGTGCCGTCGAACCTGGTCTATGCCGGCGTGCCGATCCTGGTGCCCAATATCCTGATGGCGGAATTCGCCTTCCCCGGCCATGGCGTCTATGTGCAGGTGCTGCTGGTGATCTATGGTCTGATGCTGTCGCGCCATGCCTTGCACCTGCAGGTCACGCTGGTGCGCGCCATCCAGCTCGAGGGCGACAGCCGCCGCCTGGCCAAGCAGTTCCAGGAGGAAAAGGAGCGCGCGCTGCATGCCAGCGAGGAGAAGTCGCGCTTCCTGGCTGCCGCCAGCCACGACCTGCGCCAGCCGGTGCATGCGCTGGTGATGCTGGTGGAGGCGCTGCGCGCGCGCAACCAGTCGTCGGCGCTGCATCCGCTGGTGGAGCAGGTGGCGGCGGGCACCCAGACCATCGACCTCCTGTTCCGTTCGCTGCTGGACCTGTCCAAGCTGGAAGGGCGCAAGGTGTTGCCGACGCTGGAGCCATGCGAGCTGGGCGCGCTGATTCGCGACGTGATGAGCCAGTTTGCCGCCGATGCGCGCGAAAGCGGCCTGACCCTGACCCCGCGCGTGCCCGACGAGCTCTACGCCATGGCCGAGCCGGTGCTGTTGCGCCGGGCCCTGTTCAACCTGGTGCAGAACGCGCTGCGCTACACCCAGCGCGGCGGTGTGCTGGTGACCGCGCGCCAGCGCCGCAAGCATGTGCGGCTGGAAGTCTGGGATACCGGCGCCGGCGTGACACCCGAGCACCTGCCCGACATCTTTTCGCCGTATTACCAGGTCCATAACCCGCAGCGCGACCCGTCGCAGGGCCTGGGCCTGGGGCTGGCCATCTTCAAGGAATGCGTGCGCCTGATGCGCGGCACCTATGGCGTGCGCTCGGTGCCGGGCAAGGGTTCGGTGTTCTGGTTCGCGCTGGCGACGGTGCCGGCCGAGACCGTGGCCAGCGTGCGCGAGATGCGCGCGATGGCGCAGGCGGAAGAGGCCAAGCCCGACCGCCTGCAGGGCACGGTGCTGGTGGTCGACGACGACAGCCAGATCCGCAAGGCCTGGATCGCGCTGATGGAGGCCTGGGGCATCCGCGTGGCCTGCGCCGCGCACGGCGCCGAGGCCGACAAGCTGTTTGCCAAGGGCCTGCGCCCGGACATCATCTTCTGCGACCTGCGCCTGCCCGGCAGCGAGAACGGACTGGATTTGCTCGAGCGCTGGCAGAACACGCAGCCGCAGGCGCGCAGCGCGCTGCTGACCGGCGACCTGAAATCCGCCGCGCTGGCGGCGGCGGAAGAGGCGGGATATTTCGTGCTGCCCAAGCCGGTGGACCCGGCTTCGCTGCGGCTGCTGCTGCGCCGCTGGCTGCGGCCGGCGTAGGGTACCGGCCTGCGTTACTGGCGCAGGCGGAACCGCTCCATGCGCGACATCACCTGCATGCGCGTGCGCACGCCCAGGCGCTGCAGGATGGCTGACACGTGCTCCTTGACGGTGTTCTCGGTCAGCCCCAGGCGGCGCGCGATCACCTTGTTCGGCAGGCCTTCCAGCACCAGCGCCAGCACCGAGCCCTGGCGCGGCGTCAGGCCGAGCTCGGCCGGCGTGACCGGAATGCCGTGGGCGGGCCCGAACGACTGCGCGCGGCCGTTCAGGGCCTCATCGGTGGGGAAGGAGGTGTCGCCTGCCAGCACCTTGCGCACCGCGGCGGTGAAGGCATTGGCATCAAGGTGCTTGCCGACGAAGCCGCAGGCCGACAGCGCGCGGGCGCGGCCGACGATCTCGGGGGTGGCCTCGGCGGACATGAAGATGAAGCGTGCGCCGGGGATGACGGTCTTGAACGACTGCATGGCATCGAAGCCGGTGCCATCGTTCAGCCAGATATCGAGCAGCACGATATCGGGGCGCAGACCCTGCTGCAGGCTTGTCAGGGCTTCGCGGGCACTGCCGGCGGCATGGACTGCCACATCCGGCATGACTTCGGCGAGGAAAGCCGTAGTGCCTGACAAAGCCATAGGATGATCATCGACCACCAACAACGTCGGTGCAGCGTTCGACATGCGAATTCCCGTTCAAATTCCCGTTTCGTCCTTGTTGTCACCAGCTCTTGGCGAGCACTGTGTCATGCACAGGGTTGGCGCGTGGACGTAGCGCCCACTCTAGCAGAGGGGGCGAAGCGTCACAATCCATCAATCGGGGGTATACGGGCATGCCGTCACATGTTAGAGACATCGCGCCCTGTCCGATTCTCGTGAATTAAGCACGTAATGCGTTGGCTTTACCAGAGTTTAGCGCCTTGCCTTGGTAGAATTGCGCGATGAAAAAAATTGTCATCTTGATTTCCGGACGAGGCTCCAATATGGAAGCCATCGTCCGTGCCTGCGCGGGTGGCGGCTGGCCCGCCCGGGTGGCGGCAGTACTGTCGAACCGGCCGGACGCCGCCGGGCTGCAATTCGCGCAGCAGCATGGCATCGAAACCGGCGTGGTCGACCATCGCCAGCACCCTGACCGTGCCGCTTTTGATGCGGCTTTGGCCGAGGCCATCGACGCCCACGCGCCCGACCTGGTGGTATTGGCCGGTTTCATGCGTATACTCACGCCCGGCTTCGTCGACCGCTATGCGGGCCGGCTGCTGAATATCCATCCGTCGCTGCTGCCATGCTTCCCGGGCCTGAACACCCACAAGCAGGCGCTCGACGCCGGCGTCAAGCTGCATGGCGCCACCGTGCACTTTGTCACCCCAGAACTCGACCATGGCCCGATCGTGATTCAGGCTGCACTTGATGTGCGGCCGGCGGACACGCCCGAGAGCCTGGCCGCGCGCCTGCTCGAATGCGAGCACGTGATCTATCCCCGCGCCGTGCAATGGTTCGTAGAGGACCGCCTGCAACTTCAGGACGGCGTAGTCAACGTTATCAACCCGGCCGAATCGCAATTGCTGATGGCCATCTCCGCCGATACCCCGGCGGGAGGAGTCAAGGCATGAGTCGCACCCAGGCAGGAACCCGATCCCCGCGCAGCGAAGGACATGCCCCCGCGCGCAGCAAGGGCAAGGGCAAGGGCAGCCCCATCCGCAAGTCGCCCAATGCCAACGGTGCCCCGGTCCGCTCGCATGGCGGCCTCCATGCCACCCATATCCAGCATATCGACCGCCTGCTGGGCAAGGTCATGCTGTTTGCGCGCCCGGCCGATGCCGTGGTGAGCTATTACTTCCGCGAGAACAGCAAGCTTGGCCACCGCGAGCGCGGCATCATCGCCGAGGCCATCTACGCGGTGCTGCGCCGGCGCGTCGAATTTGCCCAGTTTGCCGAAAGCGGCACGGGCGCGACCTCGCGCCGGCTGGCGCTGCTGGGCCTGGCCGCGACCCTGGGCCGCGACACGCTGACGCCGTTCCTGCATCCCGAAGAAGCCGAGTGGCTGGACCGTCTGACCACGATCGAGCGCTCCAGCCTGGCGCCGCGCGTGCGCGCCAACCTGCCCGAGTGGCTGTACGACGAACTGGTGCGCGGCCACGGCGAGGCCTTCGCCGCAGCCCTGGGCGACGCGCTGCTGCGCCCGGCGCCGCTGGACCTGCGCGTCAACCTGGCCAAGACCAGCCGCGAGGCCGCGCTGGCCGAGCTGCACGCCGCCGGCCTGGGCGCCGAGCCGACGCCGATGGCGCCGGCCGGCATCCGCATGGCCGGCAAGCCGGCACTGAACCAGTTGCCGATCTTCGTCAACGGCCTGGTCGAGGTGCAGGACGAGGGCAGCCAGCTGCTGTGCAACCTGGTCGCACCCAGGCGCGGCGAGATGGTGGTCGACTTCTGTGCCGGCGCGGGCGGCAAGACCCTGGCGCTGGGCGCGGCGATGCGCTCGACCGGCCGGCTCTATGCCTTCGACGTATCGGAAAAGCGCCTGGCCAACCTGAAGCCGCGGCTGGCGCGCAGCGGGCTGTCCAACGTCCATCCGGTGCTGATCGACTCCGAGCGCGACGCCAAGATCAAGCGCCTGGCCGGCAAGGCCGACCGCGTGCTGGTCGACGCGCCCTGCAGCGGCCTGGGCACGCTGCGCCGCAACCCCGACCTGAAATGGCGGCAATCGCCGGAGTCGGTGCTGGAACTGACTGCCAAGCAGAGCGCGATTCTGGATTCGGCCGCGCGGCTGGTGAAGGGCGGCGGCCGCGTGGTCTACGCGACCTGCAGCGTGCTGGAAGCCGAAAACGAGCAGATCGTGCGCGACTTCCTGGCTGCGCACCCCAACTTCCGCCTGGTGCCGGCCGCCGAAGTGCTGGCCGAGCAGAAGATCGAAGTGACCGGGCTGCCGGACAACGGCATGTTTGCCCTGTATCCGCACCTGCACCAGACCGACGGCTTCTTTGCCGCGGTGCTGGAACGCACCAGCTGAGCGCCGGTGCCTGCCGGGCCGCCTGCCGATCGCGCGGGCGGCCGCGCCAACCCTGAGTTTCCTCGATGAACGGTGAGACCCTGTCCGACCTGGGTGGCCTGAAAGACCTGAAGGCCTCCCACTCCATGTTCGGCAAGATGCTGGACGACCTGATCCGCGACGCAGGCGGGCCGGGCTTCTTCTGGCAGCTGCTGGTGCTGGCCGGCTGCCTGCTGGTGGCCTGGCCGCTGGCGCGCTTCGTGGTGCGGCGCCTTGAAGCGCGCTACCAAGGCTCAAGCTTCTCCGTGCGCTTTGCCGCCGCCAGCCTCGAGCGCGCCATGTTCCCCCTGGCCGGATGGGTGCTGGTGCTGATCGCCCGCTTTGCGCTGGAGCCGCTGATCCCGATCAGCGTGCTGCGCCTGGCGCTGGTGCCGCTGTTCGGCATCACCTTCCTGAATTCCACCTTCTATGTGCTGCGCCGGGTGATGTCGGGCAGTGGCCAGCTGCATGGCATGCTGCTGCTGGTGGAGAAGGTGCTGACCACGCTGGTGTGGGCCGGCATGGCGCTGTACGTGCTGGGCGTGCTGGCGGACGTGGTGGCGTGGATGCAGGGCGTGCGCTTTGCGATCGGCGGCAAGCAGAAGATCAGCCTGGCCGAGACCCTGATGGCGGTGGTCTGGATCCTGCTGACGGTGCTGGTGGCGCTGTGGTTCGGTTCCTGGCTGGAAGAGCGGCTGATGCGCTCGGCCAACCTCGACGGCAACCTGAAGGTGGTGCTGACGCGCATCTCCAAGGCCTTGCTACTGCTGGTGTCGCTGCTGCTGAGCCTGTCGCTGGTGGGGATCGACCTGACCGTGCTGTCGGTGTTCGGCGGCGCGCTGGGCGTGGGCCTGGGGCTGGGTTTGCAGAAGATCGCCAGCAACTACATCTCCGGCTTCATCATCCTGCTGGACCGCTCGGTCAAGCTGGGCGACCAGATCACGGTGGACAAGTACACCGGCATCGTGTCGCAGATCCGCACCCGCTATACGGTGGTGCGCAACGGCGATGGCGAAACCCTGGTGCCGAACGAGCAGCTGGTGGCGCAGCCGGTGCAGAACCATTCGTTCTCCAACACCAATGTGCGCGTGGCCACCCGGGTGCAGGCAGACTACAACGCCGATCCGGAAACGGTGATCGCGCTGCTGACCGCATGCGTGCGCGACCTGCCGCGCGTGCTGCCCGACCCGGAGCCCGCCGCTTTCCTGGTGCTGTTTGCCGATAGCGGCATCGAGTACGAGGTTGCGGTCTTCGTGGCCGATCCGCAGAACGGCAAGCTGGGGGTGCAGTCGGCGATGAACCGCGCGATCTGGCGCACGCTGCGCGAGCATGGGATTTCCATCCCCTATCCGCAGCGTGAACTCCGCGTGCTGGGCGAGGCACCCTTGCCCGGCAACGATCTGCCCCCATCTAAGACGGTAGCGGATGCAGCGAATGCGGCGAGTGCCGCATAGACCGCAAGATGGGCGCAGCATGCGCCACCCACGGAACGAAAACTGTGGCGCTCCGTCCAAATCCGGGAAATAGCGTATGCTTGCGCGTCGCGCGATCCGGTAGAATGCCGGGTTGTCGCGGGTTGCAGCTTCAGGTTGCAGCGCACGCTCCCACATCAGACAGCCGCCAGATTGCAGCGGCTCGTACCTTGTCCCGCCAGCGCAGGCCATCCCGGCGCCGGCGCGAGACTCGTGTGCCTGGGAGCCCGGTATGACTTCGGGTCCCGTGGCAGGCGCCAGAAAGCTATCGCAATCACTTGGATTCGCAGCCTTTTTTCTGCGCGTTGCGTGCACCGGCCCCGCCGGGCTGCACGGGAAAGTCCCTGTTTAACCGACGGAGAACAGTTTGTTCGACACTATTCTTGACTGGGCCGCCAACGGCCTTGCCAACTGGACCTGGTGGGAGATCGTCATCTACACGCTCGTGATGACGCATATCACGATCGCCAGTGTCACCATTTTCCTGCACCGCTGCATGGCGCACCGGTCGCTGGATCTGCACCCGATCGCCCAGCATTTCTTCCGCTTCTGGCTCTGGCTGACCACGGGCATGGTCACGCGCGAGTGGACCGCCATCCACCGCAAGCACCACGCCAAGTGCGAAACCGAAGAAGATCCGCACAGCCCGCAGACCCGCGGCATCCGCAAGGTGCTGCTGGAGGGAGCGGAGCTGTATCGTGCCGAATCCAAGAACAAGGAAACCATCGCCAAGTTTGGCCATGGCTGCCCCAATGACTGGATCGAGCGCAACGTGTACTCGCGCTTCGGCTGGCAGGGTGTCGGCCTGATGCTGATCATCGACCTCGCGCTGTTCGGCGTGATCGGCATGACCGTTTGGGCCGTGCAGATGCTGTGGATCCCGATCCATGCCGCCGGCATCATCAATGGCCTGGGCCACTGGTGGGGCTATCGCAACTACGATTGCGAGGACGCCTCGACCAACGTGTCGCCGTGGGGCCTGATCATTGGTGGCGAAGAGCTGCACAACAACCACCACACGTACCCGACCTCGGCCAAGTTCTCGATCAAGTGGTATGAGTTCGATGTGGGCTGGGGCTATATCCGCGCGATGCAGGCAGTCGGCCTGGCCAAGGTCAAGAAGACCCCGCCCAAGGCACGCCTGGTGGAAGCCCGCCCGGTTGACCACAACACGCTGGAAGCGATCATCGCCAACCGCTATGACGTGATGGCGCGCTACGCCAAGGCCGTCAAGGGCGCGTTCCGCCAGGAACTGGAAAAGCTCAAGGAAGGCCGCGTGGCCGAGTACCGCAGCTTCAAGCCCGCCAGCAAGTGGTTCCACCGCGAGGAAACCAAGCTGGCCGCGCCGCAGCGCGAACAGCTGGCAAGTATCGTTGAACAGAACAAGGCGCTGCAGACCTTCGTCGAAATGCGCCGTGAACTGGCCGCCATCTGGGGCCGTTCCAACCTGACGCGCGAGCAGCTGCTGCAGCAGCTGCAGGCCTGGTGCCATCGTGCCGAGGCCAGCGGCATCCAGGCGCTGCAAGATTTCTCGCTGCGCCTGCGCCGCTACGCCTGATACAATCCGGCCGCGCCGTATGGTTTGACAAAGCCCCGCCCATGGCGGGGCTTTTGTTTTAGATAAACTCCCCAATATTCTGGCCGGGCCGCATCCTTGCTGGCGAAGGTCTAGAGGAGTACCGGAGATGACCCCACAATCGATCAAGACCGTCGAGTTCGAAAAGCCGAACCTGGCGGATGCCGAAAACGCCACTGGCAGCAGCTGCGTGGCCCATGCCTGGGCCAAGGTGCCGCCGGTGCTGACACCCGACGAGCGCCAGTCCCTGAAGACGCGTATTCGCCGCCTGCTCAAGGAACGCAATGCGGTGCTGGTGGCGCACTATTACGTCGACGCCGACCTGCAGGACCTGGCCGAGGAAACCGGCGGCTGTGTCTCCGACTCCCTGGAAATGGCCCGCTTCGGCCGCGACCACGAGGCCCGGACCCTGGTGGTGGCGGGCGTGCGCTTCATGGGCGAGACCGCCAAGATCCTGAGCCCCGAGAAGACCGTGCTGATGCCGGACCTGGACGCGACCTGCTCGCTCGACCTGGGTTGCCCGGCCGATGAGTTCGCCGCCTTCTGCGATGCGCACCCGGACCGCACCGTGGTGGTCTACGCCAACACCAGCGCCGCCGTGAAGGCGCGCGCGGACTGGATGGTGACCTCCAGCATCGGCCTGAAGATCGTCGAGCACCTGCATGCGCAGGGCAAGAAGATCCTGTGGGCGCCGGACAAGCACCTGGGCAGCTATATCCAGAAGCAGACCGGTGCCGACATGCTGCTGTGGCAGGGCTCGTGCCTGGTGCACGACGAGTTCAAGGGCATCGAGCTGGACCTGCTGCGCCGCGAATTCCCCAACGCCAAGATCCTGGTGCACCCTGAGTCGCCGGAAAACGTGGTGGCGCAGGCCGATGTGGTCGGCTCGACCTCGCAGCTGATCGAGGCCGCACAGAAGCTGGACGCGACCGAGTTCATCGTCGCCACCGACAACGGCATCCTGCACAAGATGCGCATGGCGGCGCCCGGCAAGCACTTCATTGAAGCGCCCACGGCCGGCAACAGCGCGACCTGCAAGAGCTGCGCGCACTGCCCGTGGATGGCCATGAACGCGCTCACCAACCTGGCCGAGGTGCTGGAAACCGGCCGCAACGAGATCCATGTCGACCCGGTGATCGGGCGCCAGGCGGTGACCTGCATCAACCGCATGCTGGACTTCGCCGCCGCGCAGAAGCGCAATGTGCGTCCGTCGGCAGACCTGGCCAAGGAACAGGCGCTGTTCAAGGGGATTGGCCCGGCATGAGCGTGAATTCGATTTTCGACAGCTACGGTCCGGCGCTGCAGGCAGCGCTGCAAGCCAATGTGCAGGCCGCCATTGACGAGGATGTCGGCAGCGGCGACCTGACCGGCCTGCTGGTGCCTGCGGCCAAGGCGGCACGCGCGCGCGTGATCGTGCGCGAGTCCGCAGTGCTGTGCGGCCAGCCGTGGTTCGATGCCTGCATGCGCGCGGTCGACCCGGCGCTCGAGGTGCACTGGCTGCAGCAGGAAGGTGCCCGCATGGCGCACGATTCGGTGGTCTGCGAGATCACAGGCCCGGCGCGCTCGCTGCTGACGGCGGAGCGCCCGTCGCTGAATTTCCTGCAGCTGCTGTCGGGCGTGGCCACCGCCACGCGCCGCTATGCCGACCTGATCGCCGGCACCCGCGCGCGCGTGCTGGATACGCGCAAGACGCTGCCGGGCCTGCGCCTGGCGCAGAAGTACGCGGTCCGCATCGGCGGCGGCGAGAACCAGCGGCTGGCGCTGTACGACGGCATCCTGATCAAGGAAAACCATATCGCCGCGGCTGGCAGCATCAGCGCGGCCATGCAGGCGGCGCTGGCGCTCGATACCAGGGCGTCGGTGCAGATCGAGGTGGAAACGCTGGCCGAACTGGAAGAAGCGCTTGCGGCCGGTGCGAAGTCGGTGCTGATCGATAACTTCACCGTGCCGATGATGCAGGATGCGGTCAGGATCAATCGGGGCAGGGCGCTGCTGGAGGTGTCGGGCGGCGTCAATGCCGATACTATCCGCACCTTTGCCGAAACCGGCGTGGACCGGATCTCGGTTGGTGCGCTGACCAAGGACGTGCGGGCGACGGACTATTCGCTGCGGATCATCGGCTGACGCTTCGCGCGATACCAGAAAAACGGGGTGGGGCCTTGCGGCGCCACCCCGTTTTGCTTTGCCTGGCCAGCCGTCAGCGCTTCCTTGTGGCTGGCGGCTGAATCACCGTCGGCAGCGCCTTGGGCAGGGTATCCGGATAGTCCCGGCTGAAGTGCAGGCCCCGGCTTTCGTGGCGCGAATAGGCGCTGTCCACGATCAGCGAGGCCACTTCGACCAGGTTGCGCAGCTCCAGCAGGTCGCTGGTGACGCGGAAGTTGGCGTAGTACTCAGCGATTTCCTCGCGCAGCAGGCCGATGCGGTGCTGGGCGCGCTCCAGCCGCTTGCTGGTGCGCACGATGCCGACGTAGTTCCACATCATGCGGCGCAGCTCGTCCCAGTTGTGCGACACCACCACTTCCTCGTCGGCATCGGAGACGCGGCTTTCATCCCAGGCCGGCAGCGTGATGTCAGGCAGCCCGGCCTTGTCCTTGGAAGCGATGTCCTCGGCCGCGGCGCGGCCGATCACCATGCATTCGAGCAGCGAGTTGGAGGCCAGCCGGTTGGCACCATGCAGGCCGGTGCAGGCGGTTTCGCCCACGGCGTACAGATTGCCGATATCGGTGCGTCCGGAGGTGTCGGTGACCACGCCGCCGCAGGTGTAGTGGGCGGCCGGCACCACGGGAATCGGCTCGCGCGTGATGTCGATGCCGAGCTCCAGGCAGCGCGCGTGGATGGTCGGGAAGTGTTCTTTCAGGAAGGATTCGGGCTGGTGGCTGATATCCAGGTAGACGCAGTCCAGGCCGCGCTTCTTCATCTCGAAGTCGATCGCGCGCGCCACCACGTCGCGCGGCGCCAGTTCGGCGCGCGCATCGTGTTCGGGCATGAAGCGGGTGCCATCGGGCAGCTTGAGCAGGCCGCCTTCGCCGCGCACCGCTTCGGAGATCAGGAAGGACTTGGCGTAGGGGTGGTACAGGCAGGTCGGGTGGAACTGGATGAACTCCATGTTCGAAACCCGGCAGCCCGCGCGCCAGGCCATGGCGATGCCGTCGCCGGTGGCCGTATCCGGGTTGGTGGTGTACAGGTAGACCTTGCCGGCACCGCCCGCGGCCAGCACGGTGTGCGTGGCGGTGAGGGTGCGCACCGCGCCGGTGCTGTCGTCCAGTACGTACAGGCCGTAGCAGCGGTTGCCCGGCAGCCCCAGCTTGCGCGAGGTGATCAGGTCGATTGCGAAGTGGTCTTCCAGGATGGTGATGTTCGGGTGCTGCATGGCCTGCTGCAGCAGCGTGCTGACCACGGCATGGCCGGTGGCGTCGGCGGCGTGGATGATGCGCCGGCGGCTGTGGCCGCCTTCGCGCGTCAGGTGGAAGCCCAGTTCGGCCTGTTCGTCGCGCGTGAATGGCACGCCGCGGTCGATCAGCCACTGGATGGCCTCGCGCCCATGCTCCACGATGAAGCGCGTGGCCTCTTCGTCGCACAACCCCGCACCGGCGACGAGCGTGTCCTGCGTATGCTCGTCATGGCTGTCGCCGGAATCCAGCACGGCGGCAATACCGCCCTGCGCCCAGTCGCTGGCGCCCTGGGTCATGGCGCGCTTGCTGAGGATGGCCACCCGGTGGGTGTCGGCCAGTTGCAGCGCGACCGTAAGGCCGGCCAGGCCGCTGCCGACGATGGCGACGTCGAAATTCATGGTGCGGAGTGCGCTGGGGGGCGCCAGGCAAAAAGGAGGAAACGGGAAAGTCTACACCTGAAGCGCCATCCCGCGCATCAGCGCGTCGCGTGGGGGTGGGCGCTTATCGCCCCGCAGGCCTGCGCGGCGCGCAGGCAACAAAAAGCCCCGCGGCATGGCGGGGCTTTCTGGCGGGAACCGGGATCAATTACTTGATCTTGGTTTCCTTGTAAGCGACGTGCTTGCGGGCGACGGGATCGAACTTCATGATCTCCATCTTTTCCGGCATGGTGCGCTTGTTCTTGGTGGTCGTGTAGAAATGACCCGTACCTGCGGTCGATTCCAGCTTGATCTTGTCGCGGCCGCCCTTGCTTGCCATGATGTGCTCCTAATTAGACTTCGCCGCGTGCGCGCAGGTCGGCGAGCACGGAGTCGATGCCTTTCTTGTCGATCAGGCGCAGGCCGGCGTTCGAGACGCGCAGGCTCACCCAGCGGTTTTCGGATTCAACGAAGAAACGACGATTCTGCAGGTTGGGCAGAAAACGGCGCTTGGTCTTGTTGTTTGCGTGGGAAACGTTGTTGCCGACCATCGGCGCTTTCCCGGTCACTTGACAGACGCGTGCCATGAAGCACTCCTAAATCTTCTATTCGTGGACAATGTTCGCAACAGATCAACAAAAGGCGCGCGGGCCCGGACTGCAGCGGTTGAGACTTCAGCAAAACGGGCATTATAGACCGGATTCCGTCGCCGAATCAATGCCTTCTGTGCTTTGGCGTTATCCGGTGTTGCTGCGCTGTATGTGCCGTGGCGTTGGCGTCACAGCCCGGGCAGGCGGTCGCAGCAGTCGGCCAGCGAGCGGATTTCCTGGCCGGCCACGATGAAATGGTCGAGCAGCCGCACGTCGATCAGATCGAGGGTGCGCGCCAGTTCGTGGGTCAGGCGGATGTCGCTCTGGCTCGGCGCGGTGGTGCCGCGCGGGTGGTTGTGCGCCACGATGATGCCGGCCGCATTATGCACGAGCGCCTGGCGCGCCACCTCGCGCGGGTAGACGGCGGTGCGCGTCAGCGTGCCGCGGAACATTTTTTCACTGGCCACCATGCGGTTGCGCGGATCCAGGAACAGGCACAGGAAGACCTCGTGCGGCAGCGGCGCCAGCGTCAGGCGCAGGTAGTTGCGCACCGCCGCCGGGCCGTCGAAGCCGGTGGGCAGGCGCAGCGATTCGGCCAGCGCACGCCGTGCCAGCTCCGGAATGGCCTGCAGTTGGGCATACTTGGTTTCGCCCATGCCCCGGACGCTTGTCAGTGCGCGCCCCTCGGCCGCGAACAGGGCTGTCAGCGAGCCGAAGCGGTGCAACAGCTCGCGTGCGAGGTCCACGGCACTTTTGCCGGCAGCGCCCACGCGCAGCAGGATGGCCAGCAGCTCGGCGTCTGACAGGGCGGCGGCGCCGCTTTCCATCAGTTTCTCGCGGGGCCGCTCGCAGGCGGGCCAGTTGGCAATGGTCATGAGCACTCCAGGGTAGTCACGCCGTGATGAGGGTGAGGCCGGGTCCGGGGGCGGCGGGCAATGGGCCAGTCGAATACAATACGGGTTGTTGACCGGTTGATCACCCATGAATTTGCAAACTTTCGCGTCGGAAACCGACGGCGGCACGGCTGGCCGCAAGACTGTCCAGGCCGACTCTTTCCTGACCCTGCACTACAGCATCGCGCTCGAGAACGGCACCGAGGTCGTCAGCACGTTCGAGGAGAAGCCCGCCACGCTGCTGCTCGGCCAGGGCCAGTTCGCGCCGACGCTGGAGCAGGCGCTGCTCGGCATGCCCGAAGGCGAGCGCATGACCTACCGGCTGGCGCCGGAGCAGGCCTTTGGCCCGCGCAACCCCGAGCTGCTGCAGTGGGTGTCGCTGGCCACGCTGCGCGAGAACAGTTCCTTCGAAGAGGACTACAGCCCTGGCGACCTGGTGGAGTTCAACGCGCCCGGCGGCGGCAAGTACGCCGGTGTGCTCAAGGAGTTCGGCGAGACCGCCGCGCTCTTTGACTTCAACCATCCGCTGGCCGGGCAGACCATCCTGTTCGACGTGCAGCTGATCGGCATTCTCTGAGCGCGCCGCACGTGTGCCGAACCATCCTGATACCGCAGCATGCCTGACCTGACTCCCGCACCCGACGCAGAAATCCTGATGGCGCAGCCGCGCGGCTTCTGCGCCGGCGTGGACCGTGCCATCGAGATCGTCGAGCGTGCGCTCGAGCGCTTCGGCGCGCCCATCTACGTGCGCCACGAGATCGTCCACAACGCCTATGTGGTGGCCGGCCTGCGCCGCAAGGGCGCGGTGTTCGTGCGCGAGCTCGACGAGGTGCCCGCGGGCGCCACCGTCATCTTCAGCGCCCATGGCGTGTCGCGCGAAGTGCGTGCCGACGCCGCCGCGCGCGGGCTGCACGTGTTCGATGCCACCTGCCCGCTGGTGACCAAGGTGCATGTCGAGGTGAGCAAGATGCGCGCCGAGGGCTGCGAGATCGTGATGATCGGGCATCGCGGCCATCCGGAAGTGGAGGGCACCATGGGCCAGGCCAGCAGCGGCATGCTGCTGGTGGAGTCGGTGGCCGACGTCGCCACGCTGCAGGTTACCGACCCGTCGCGGCTTGCCTACGTGACCCAGACCACGCTGTCGGTGGATGAGACCCGCGAGATCGTGGCCGCGCTCAAGGCGCGCTTTCCGCAAATCCGCGAGCCCAAGAAGCAGGACATCTGCTATGCCACGCAGAACCGCCAGGACGCGGTGAAGTTCATGGCGCCGCAGGTGGAGGTGGTGATCGTGGTGGGCAGCCCCAACAGCTCCAACTCCAACCGCCTGCGCGAGCTGGCCGAGCGCCTGGGCGTGCCGGCCTATATGGTGGACGCCCCCGAGCAGGTGCGCCCCGAATGGATCGCCGGCAAGCGCCGCATCGGCCTGACCGCCGGCGCTTCGGCGCCCGAGGCGCTAGCCCAGTCCATCGTCGAGCGCCTGCGTGAGCTTGGCGCGAGCCAGGTGCGCCCGCTTGACGGCATCGAAGAGAACATGGCCTTCCCGCTGCCGCGTGGGCTGCTGCCGGCCAGCGCCGCCGCGTGACCCGGTGCGGGCCGTGCCCGCCTGCCAGCCCCGCCTTTTACAAGGGCGCCGCTTGATGCGGCGCCCTTTGTCTTTGGTACGCCCGATTTGCAGCCGGCCGGCGCGAATAATGCACGGCGATGGTGCAGGTAATACATGGCTGTCCTGCTGATCAGACAAATCAGGGTAATCCCCCGGTTTGGGGTTTTCCCTATTATGGTGCGGCGCTACATTCTGCACATTAGAGAACGGTGCAGCTGAATTTAAATGAAACACCTAATTAATAAAGGCGCATTATAGGTGGTGCCGGCGATGCTTATCCGCGCCACCGGGCGGCGCAGGCACGATTCTTGTAAGTAGGTGAGGCGGCCGCGTCATGTGAGTGGGAATTGCCGCAATCTGTGCATTGGGGAAATTCCCTAGCTCATTTGACCGGTAAATGGTTAAGGATGTTGCGTCGCGTATTGCATCGACTAAGAAAGGGGATACAATGCGCGCGTTTCAAATTGAAACTAAACAAAGGCGGTCCAGGGAAACGTCCGGGAGGCGTTGAAAATCCCTGTCTTCGTGAATCCTAGGAGATCACTCATGCAAATCACGTTTGCCAAGATTCTGCCGATTGCGGCCGCAGTGGCGCTGGTAGCCGCTTGCGGCAAGAAGGAAGAGAAGCCGGCTGATGCGGCGCCTTCGGCGCCGGCGGCAGCCGCTCCTGCAGCGGGCGGCGGTGAAGTCGTCGTCAAGATCGGCCACGCGGCCCCGCTGACCGGCGGCATCGCGCACCTTGGCAAGGACAACGAAAACGGCGCCCGCCTGGCCGTGGAAGAAGTCAACAAGACCGGCCTGGAGATCGGTGGCAAGAAGATCAAGCTGGAACTGGTTGGCGAAGACGATGCCGCCGACCCCAAGACGGGCACCTCCGTGGCGCAGAAGCTGGTCGACGCCAAGGTGGTGGCCGTGGTCGGCCACCTGAACTCGGGCACGTCGATCCCGGCCTCCAAGATCTATAGCGATGCCGGCATCGTGCAGATCTCGCCCTCGTCCACCAACCCGGACTACACCAAGCAGGGCTTCAAGACCACCTACCGCGTGGTGGCCACCGATGCCCAGCAGGGCCCGGCACTGGCCAACTATGCCAGCAAGACGCTCCATGCCAAGAGCGTGGCGATCGTCGACGACGCCACCGCCTACGGCAAGGGCCTGGCCGACGAGTTCGAGAAGACCGCCAAGGCGGCCGGCGTGAACGTGGTGGCGCGCGAGGCCACCAACGACAAGGCCACCGACTTCAAGGCCATTCTCACCAAGATCAAGGGCAAGAAGCCTGACGTGATCATGTACGGCGGCATGGACGCCACCGGCGGCCCGTTCGCCAAGCAGGCCAAGGAACTGGGCATCGGTGCCAAGATCGTCGGCGGCGACGGCGTCTGTACCGACAAGGTGGCCGAACTGGCGGGCGACGCCGTGACCAACATCATCTGCTCCGAGGCCGGCCTGGCCCTGTCGAAGATGGAGCAGGGCGCGGACTTCTCCAAGCGCTACCAGGCTCGCTTCAACGCCCCGGTGCAGATCTATGCACCGTTCACGTATGACGCCGTGATGGTCGTCGTCGACGCCATGAAGCGCGCCAACTCGACCGAACCGGCTGCCATCCTGGCCGAAATGCCCAAGACCAACTACAAGGGCGTGATCGGCAATATCGCCTTCGACGAGAAGGGCGACATGAAGGAAGGCACCATCACGCTGTACGAGTACAAGGACAAGAAGAAGTCCGTCCTCGACGTCGTGAAGATGTAATCTGGGCTTACCGGCCCATCCGAACGGCACCGTGAGTATTTTGCGGTGCCGTTCTTTTTAGCCTCGCCTAATGTAGAAGCATCCTTACCATGGATGGAGCAGGGCAGGTCGCTTACCAGCAAACCAACCACCGCAACGTTACCCATTACACACCATGGTCCCGCCCCCGGCATCCACACCATGCCGCAAGGTCCGGGACTGAAGCAGGAGTTTTCATGGATATCCTTATCCAGCAGATCGTGAACGGTCTGGTGCTCGGCAGCATCTATGCGCTGATCGCACTGGGCTACACCATGGTCTACGGTATTCTCGGCATCATCAACTTCGCCCACGGCGATGTGCTGATGATCGGCGCGCTGACCGCCCTGTCAGCCATCCTCGGATTGCAGAAGTTCGCCCCCGGCCTGCCTGAATGGCTGACGCTGGTGATCGCCACGCTGGTCGCGATGCCAGTCTGCGCGATCCTGTCCTATTCGATCGAGCGGATCGCCTACCGGCCCTTGCGCAATGCGCCACGGCTGGCCCCGCTGATCACCGCCATCGGCGTCTCCATCATCCTGCAGACGATGGGCATGCTGATCTGGTCGCGCAACCCGCTGACCTTCCCGCAGCTGCTGCCGTCCGAGCCGATCGACATCGGCACGACCGGCGCCACCATCACCGGCAAGGAAATGGTCATCATCGGCATGGCCGTGATGGTGATGTCCGGCCTGCTGGCCCTGGTCAACCGCACCAAGCTCGGCCGCGCCATGCGCGCCACCGCCGAGAACCAGAAGGTGGCCGGCCTGATGGGCGTGAACCCCAATTTCGTCATTTCCGCCACCTTCATGATCGGCGCCACGCTGGCCGCGCTGGCCGGCGTGATGATGGCCACCAACTACGGCAATGCCCACTTCTACATGGGCTTCATCCCCGGCCTGAAGGCGTTTACCGCCGCGGTGCTGGGCGGCATCGGCAACCTGGCTGGCGCCATGGTCGGCGGCATGCTGCTGGGCCTGATCGAAGCGCTCGGCGCCGGCTATATCGGCGACCTGACCAACGGCGTGTTCGGTTCGAACTACCAGGACGTCTTTGCCTTTATCGTGCTGATCACCGTGCTCGTCTTCCGTCCGTCCGGCATCATGGGCGAACGCGTGGCGGATCGCGCCTGAGGAGAGCGAATCCATGAATACTCCGATTCCATCCACGGCAGCCGTCGCGGCGCCCACCAAGGTGCCGGCCAAGACCCTGGCCGCACTGATTGGCTTCCTGGTGATCGCCCTGTGCGCACCGTTCTTCGTCCAGACCCTGGGCGGCAACTACTGGGTCCGCGTGCTGGACTTCGCGCTGCTGTACATCATGCTGGCGCTGGGCCTGAACATCGTGGTGGGCTTTGCCGGCCTGCTTGACCTGGGCTATATCGCGTTCTACGCGGTCGGCGCCTACCTGATGGCGCTGCTGGGCTCGCCCCACCTGGCGAACCAGTTCGAGTGGATCCAGCAACTGTTCCCCACCGGCATCCACCTGTCGATGTGGTTCGTGTTGCCGATCGCGATCCTGGTAGCCGCCACCTTCGGCGTGCTGCTCGGGGCGCCAACGCTGAAGCTGCGCGGCGACTACCTCGCCATCGTGACGCTGGGCTTCGGCGAGATCGTCCGCATCTTCATGAACAACCTTGACCGCCCGGTCAACATCACCAACGGGCCCAAGGGCATCACCGCGGTGGACCCGGTCCATATCTTCGGCTTCGACTTCTCGAAGTCGCACGAGATCTTCGGACTCAAGTTCACGCCGGTGTTCATGTACTACTACCTGCTGGTGTTCCTGGTCATCGTGATCGTGTTCGTGAGCCTGCGGCTGCAGACCTCGCGTATCGGCCGCGCTTTCGTGGCCATCCGCGAAGACGAGATCGCCGCCAAGGCGATGGGCATCAACACCCGCAACATCAAGCTGCTGGCCTTTGCCATGGGCGCTTCGTTCGGCGGCGCCTCGGGCGCGGTGTTCGGCGCGTTCCAGGGCTTCGTGTCGCCGGAATCGTTCACGCTGTGGGAATCGATCTACGTGCTGGCCATCGTGGTGCTTGGCGGCATGGGCCATATCCCGGGCGTGATCCTGGGCGGCGTCCTGCTGGTGGGCTTCCAGGAGTTGCTGCGCGTGGTGGCGGAGCCGATGCAGACCGGTTTGTTCGGCCATGTCATCGTCGATGCCGAAGTGCTGCGCCAGCTGCTGTTCGGCCTGGCCCTGGTCGGCGTCATGCTGTATCGCCCGGCGGGCATCTGGCCGTCGCCGCGCAAGGAAGACCGCCCGGTGGTGCGCCGTGCGGGCAGCGTGGGCCGTTTCTGACCAGGAGGACAACATGAGCAACAACGATTTCCTCCTGTCGGTACAGGGGGTCAACAAGCGTTTCGGCGGCCTGCAGGCACTGTCCGAGGTGGGCCTGCAGATCAAGCCGGGCGAGATCTACGGGCTGATCGGCCCCAACGGCGCCGGCAAGACCACCTTCTTCAACGTGATCACCGGCCTGTACACGCCGGATTCAGGCGAGTTCGTGCTGGGCGGCAAGCCCTACCAGCCGACCGCCGTGCATGAGGTCGCCAGGGCCGGCATCGCGCGCACGTTCCAGAACATCCGCCTGTTCGGCGAGATGACTGCGCTCGAGAACGTGATGGTGGGGCGCCACGTGCGCTCCAAGGCCGGCGTGTTCGGCGCGATCTTCCGCCCGCCCGCGGTGCGCCGCGAGGAAGAGGGCATCGAGGACATGGCGCACGACCTGCTCGACTATGTCGGCATCGGCAAGTACGCCAACTTCACCGCGCGCAACCTCTCCTACGGCCACCAGCGCCGGCTCGAGATCGCGCGGGCGCTGGCGACCGAGCCCAAGCTGCTGGCACTGGACGAACCGGCCGCGGGCATGAACGCGACCGAGAAGGTGGAGCTGCGCGGACTGCTCGACAAGATCCGCAACGATGGCAAGACCATCCTGCTGATCGAGCACGACGTGAAGCTGGTGATGGGCCTGTGCAACCGCATGACGGTGCTGGACTACGGCAAGGTGATTGCCCAGGGCCTGCCGCACGAAGTGCAGAACAACCCCGCGGTGATCGAGGCCTACCTCGGCGCATCGGCACACTGATGGCCGGAGGACAAGCAATGACACAGACAGTACTGAAGATCTCCGGCCTCAAGGTCGCGTACGGCGGCATCCAGGCCGTCAAGGGCATTGACCTGGAAATCCGGGACGGCGAGCTGGTGACACTGATCGGCGCCAACGGCGCCGGCAAGACCACCACCATGAAGGCCATCACCGGCCTGCAGGGCTGGGCCAGCGGCGACGTGGAATACATGGGCAAGTCGATCAAGGGCGTGCCCAGCTACGCGCTGCTCAAGCAGGGCCTGGCGATGGTGCCGGAAGGCCGCGGCGTGTTCGCGCGCATGACCATCACCGAGAACCTGCAGATGGGCGCCTACACGCGCAACGACGACGCCGGCATCAAGGCCGACGTCGAGCGCATGTTCGGCATCTTCCCGCGCCTGAAGGAGCGCGCCAACCAGCTGGCGGGCACCATGTCCGGCGGCGAGCAGCAGATGCTGGCAATGGCGCGCGCGCTGATGAGCCAGCCCAAGGTGCTGCTGCTGGACGAGCCGTCGATGGGCCTGTCGCCGATCATGGTCGAGAAGATCTTCGAGGTCGTGCGCGACATCTCGGCACAGGGCGTGACCGTGCTGCTGGTGGAGCAGAACGCGCGCCTGGCGCTGCAGGCTGCCCACCGCGGCTACGTGATGGAGTCGGGCCTGATCACCATGAGCGGGGACGCCAAGCAGATGCTCGACGATCCCAAGGTGCGGGCCGCCTACCTGGGCGAGTAAGGCGCGCGCTGCCGCCTCCCACCCCGCCGCAAGAGGGGTGAGGGAGAGGGCAGGCGCACGCAGGCGCAAGGCCTTTCCCCTTGCCGCGGGGCCCCGCGCAACGCCTGCTCAGGCTGGTGTGCGCGGGTTCTGCGGCGCTGGCTCTCTCCCTCACTCCTCTGCGGCACCACAAAGAAAAAAGCCTCGCGCGCGCGAGGCTTTTTTTCCGTCTGGCGAATGACCAGGACTCAGGCCAGCTTCTTCAGCAGCGTGCGCAGCATGCCGATCATCTGGTCGATCTCTTCACGCGTCACGTTCAGCGCGGGCATGAAGCGCAGCAGGTTGGCGCGCGGTGCGTTCAGCAGCAGGCCTTGCGGCACCATGTCGCGGGCTTCTTCCACCAGTTGCGGGCCGATGTCCTTGCCCAGCATCAGCGCGCGCAGCAGGCCGTCGCCGCGTTCGCCGGCCAGGCCGAACTCGGCGGACAGCGCCAGCAGCTGTTCCCGCAGGTATTCGCCCTTGGCCTTGACGTCGTCGAGGAAGCCCGGCGCGGTCAGCTGCTCGATCACGGCGCTGCCCACCGCGGTCATCAGCGGGTTGCCGTTGTAGGTGCCGCCCTGGTCGCCGGCCTCGAAGCTGGCGACCTCGGCCTTGCACAGCAGCGCCGACAGCGGCACGCCGCCGCCGATGCCCTTGCCCAGCGTCATGATGTCCGGCTCCACGCCTGCCAGCTCGTAGGCGAACAGGGTGCCGCAGCGGCCGCAGCCGGTTTGCACTTCATCGACGATCAGCAGCAGCCTGTGCTTGTCGGCCAGCGCGCGCAGGCCCTGCATGAACTCGCGCGTGGCGGGGATCACGCCGCCTTCGCCCTGCACCGGTTCCAGCATGATGCCGACGGTCTTGTCGGTGATCAGCTTCTCCACCGAGGCCAGGTCGTTGAGATCGGCGCGCGGGAAGCCCGGCACCTGCGGCGCAAAGATGGTGTCCCAGCCGGCCTTGCCCGACGCGCTCATGGTGGCGAGCGTGCGGCCATGGAAGCTGTGGTCCATGGTGATGATCTCGAAGGCGCCGTCCTTGTGCTTGCGGCCCCATTTGCGCGCCAGCTTGATCGCGCCTTCGTTGGCCTCGGCGCCGCTGTTGGCGAAGAAGACCTTGTCGAAGCAGCTGTGGTCGGTCAGCTGCCGGGCCAGCTTGAGCATCGGCTCGTTGTAGAAGGCCGGGCTCGGGTTGATCAGCCGGTGCGACTGGGCCACCAGCGCGTCGATCATGCCCTGGTTGGAATGGCCCAGACAGTTCACTGCCCAGCCCTGCACGAAGTCCAGGTATCGCTTGCCGTTGTGATCCGTCAGCCAGGAGCCCTTGCCCTCGGTGAACACGAGCTCGGGCCGGTTGGTGATGTACATCAGGGATTGGACGGGATACTCAGCAAATGCCATGGCGGACTCCAGGGGTCGGCTTTAAACGATGGACGGACGGGCGTAACAACCGGGACAAAAACAAAAAGCCACGGGGGTTGCCCGTGGCTCGTTGACATGAACAGACGCAGTCGACGGTCAGCCGCGCGGCACCCCAGCGGGGAGCGACGTACGGAAGCTGCGGCGTCGGTTGAAGGTCATGTGCATGCGGGCAAATATAAGGCGCATGCGCCCGGGTGTCAAAACGAATTTTGGCTGGCCCGGGCATTGTTGCGCTGAGGGAACGGCTCTCGGGCGGCCTCAGGCCGCGGGAGTGGCCGGGTGCATGTCGGCCTCGGAGGTGAACGAGTCGGCGAAGAACGCGTCCTCGTGCAGCTTGCACTGGCGGGTGAAGTCGCCGCGCGCGGCATTGATCATCACCGGGGCGCCGCAGGCATAGACCTCGTGGCCCGACAGGTCGGGATGGTCGGCGATCACGGCCTGGTGGACAAAGCCGGTGCGGCCCTGCCAGTTGTCTTCAGGCAGCGCGTCGGAGATCACCGGCACGTAGCGGAAGTTGGGCAGCTCGCGCGCCCACTGCTCGCACAGTGCGTGCATGTACAGGTCCTTGGGCCGGCGGCCGCCCCAGTACAGGGTCATCGGGCGCTGGATGCCGGTGTAGGCGGCGTGCTCGACGATGGCCTTGATCGGCGCGAAGCCGGTGCCGGAAGCCAGCAGGATGATCGGGGCCTCGGATTCCTCGCGCAGGAAGAAGCTGCCCAGCGGGCCCTCGAAGCGCAGGATGTCGCGCTCCTTCATGGCCGGCTGGCCTTCCTTGGCGCCGAACACGTAGTCGGTGAAGGCGCCGCCCGGCATATGGCGGATATGCAGCTCGATCGGGCCGTCTTCATGCGGCGGCGTGGCGATTGAATAGCTGCGGCGCTTGCCGTCCCGCAGCAGGAACTCCACGTACTGGCCGGCCAGGTACTGCATGCGCTCGGTCGCCGGCAGCTGCAGCCTGATGGCGATCACGTCGTCGGCCAGGCGCTCGATCGCGGTCACGCGGCACGGCACCTTCTTGATCGGGATGTCGCCCGCGCCGTGGACTTCGCGGCACTCGATGGTGACGTCCGAGGCGGCGTTCGCGCAGCAGAACAGGGCGCGGCCCTCGGTTTTCTCCTGCGCGGTCAGTGCCGCCGGGGCGTGGTCGCCCTGCACGATGGTGCCTTCGAGCACGCGGCCCTTGCACGAGCCGCAGGCGCCGTTCTTGCAGCCGTAGGGCAGCCCGATGCTGTGGCGCAGGGCCGCGCCGAGGATGGTTTCGTCCGCGGCCACTTCAAACTTGTGGCCGCTGGGCATGACGGTTACTTGATAAGCCATAATCGGTCTATGAGCCAAATTCTGTCGAAGCTGCAGCCCTCGCGCCTCCCACAAGTCCCGCGGCTGCCGGCGCCTTCGCGCGGGCTGGGCCGCCCGCGCCTGTTGATCGTCGGCTGCGGGGATGTGGGGACGCGCTGCCTGCGAATCCTGTCGTCGCGCATGCGTGTCTTTGCCGTGACCTCACAGCCGGCGCGCCGGGCTGAACTGCGCGCCGCCGGCGCGGTGCCGCTGGTGGCGGACCTGGACCGGCCGGCCACGCTGGCACGGCTGCATGGGCTGGCCACGCAGGTGCTGGACCTGGCGCCGCCGCCCGGGCAGGGCGAAGGCGATCCGCGCACGCGTGCCTTGCTCGCCGTCTTGCGCCGGGCGGCCTGGCGCAAGACCAGGACGTCGGCCGGCATGCTTCCCGGCGAGCCCGCCATTCTACCCGACCGGGGCAGGCCCCGCGCTGCGTTTGTCTACGCCAGCACGTCGGGCGTGTACGGCGACCGGCAGGGCGCCCGGGTCTCGGAATTCCACGCCGTGCGGCCCCAGACCGCCCGCGCGCGCCGCCGCGTGGCCGCCGAGCAGGCAGTGCGCGGCTTCGGCCGCGATGCCGGCTGGCGTGCCAGCATCGTGCGCATCCCCGGCATTTATGCCGAAGACCGCCTGCCGCTGGCGCGCCTGCACCGCGGCACGCCCGCGCTGGTGCCGCAGGACGATGTCTACACCAGCCATATCCATGCCGACGACCTGGCGCGCACCATGGTCGCGGCGCTGTTCCGCGGCCGCGCGCAGCGCGTGGTCCATGCCAGCGACGACACCGAGCTGCGCATGGCCGATTACTTCGACCTGGTCGCGGACCGCCGCGGCCTGCCGCGCCCGCCGCGCATCACGCGCGGGCAGGCGCATGAAGTGATCGACAAGACGCTGCTGAGTTTCATGAGCGAATCGCGCCGCCTCGACAACCGCCGCTTGAAACGCGAGCTGCGCCTGCGCCTGCGTTACCCGACTGTCACCTCCTTCTTCGACACCTGACCGCCTTGCCGGCGCGTCCCAGTGCGGCTGGCACGGGGTTTGCTGTGCCTTTGCGTCGTTTTTGTCCTGTCTATACAGCAGCACTTCCATCGCCCCGGCCTGGTGCCGACACTGCAATCCGTGAACCGGGGTGGTGCGAGGCCTGTTGAGGACTCCCCGCTCTGGAAAGCGCCTTTCAAGGTGTTTATCCGCCTGGATGCTTGGTGGAAGCCCTACGTTGACTTGTATATACAGGTACTGTTTAATGTCCGAAAACGAGCGCGGCCACACGCATGGCCTGCCGTCGACGGACACACCAAAGGAGCGTACAGATGAGGAATCACAGCAGGATTCGCGGTCGGATGGCAGTGCAGGCCGCGGTGCTGGTTGCGGCATTGGGGGCCGGTGCGGCCCAGGCGCAGAATACCCAGGTCACGCTGGGCATGAGCGGCTGGACCGGTTTCGCGCCGCTGACGCTGGCCGACAAGGCCGGCATCTTCAAGAAGCATGGCGTGGACGTCGACATCAAGATGATCCCGCAGAAGGACCGCCACCTGGCGCTGGCCTCGGGCGCGATCCAGTGCGCGGCCACCACGGTGGAAACGCATGTGGCCTGGAACGCCAACGGCGTGCCCATCACCCAGATCGTGCAGCTCGACAAGTCCTACGGCGCCGACGGCCTGGCCGTGCGCAGCGACGTCAAGAGCTTTGCCGACCTGAAGGGCAAGACCATCGGCGTCGATGCGCCGGGCACCGCGCCGTATTTCGGCCTGGCCTGGATGCTGAAGAAGAACGGCATGACGCTCAAGGACATCAAGACCACCACGCTGTCGCCGCAGGCGGCCGCGCAGGCCTTCGTGGCCGGCCAGAACGACGGCGCCATGACCTATGAGCCGTATCTGTCGACGGTGCGCCAGAACCCGGACAAGGGCAAGATCCTGGCGACCACGCTCGACTACCCGATGGTGACCGATACGCTGGGCTGCGCGCCGAAGTGGCTTAAAGAGAATCCCAAGGCCGCGCAGGCGCTGGTCGACAGCTACTTCGAGGCCCTGGAGATGATCCGGAAGGAGCCGGCCAAGGCCAACGACATCATGGGCGCTGCGGTCAAGCAGACCGGCGAGCAGTTCGCCAAGTCCTCCGCCTACCTGCGCTGGCAGGACCGCGAGGCCAACCGCAAGTTCTTTGCCGGCGAGCTTGCCAGCTTCAGCAAGGAAGCTGCGGCGGTGCTGCTGGAAATCGGCGTGATCCGCCAGGTGCCGGACGTGACGGCGCTGTATGACGCGCGTTTCCTCAAGTAACCGACAGTCTTCAGGAGGCGTGACGTCATGACGCAAGCCAGACTTGGAACACCCGCCCCGGCCGCTGCCGCGGCGGTCCCTGCCGCAGCGGCGGCGCCGGTGCGCCGGCGCCACCCGTGGCTGGCCCCGCTGGTGCCGGTGGCGCCCAACACGCGCTGGATGCTGGGCCTGTCCTTCTTCGTGCTGTTCTTCGGCATCTGGGCCGTGGTAACGCTGGGCGGCTTCGTGCCGCGCACGTTCCTGGCCGATCCGATGACGATGGCCAAAGAGGGCTTCATCCTGTTCACCGAGCACAACTTCATCGGCGACATCGGCATGACCGTATGGCGCGTGGTCGGCGGCTTCGTGCTGGCGGCGGTGCTGGCGGTGCCGCTGGGCATCTTCATGGGCGCGTACAAGGCGGCCGAGGCGTTCTTCGAGCCCTTCGTGTCGTTCTGCCGCTACCTGCCCGCGTCGGCCTTTATCCCGCTGCTGATCCTGTGGGCCGGCATCGGCGAGACCCAGAAGCTGCTGGTGATCTTCATCGGCTCGTTCTTTCAGATCGTGCTGATGGTGGCGGTGGCCGTCGGCGGCGCGCGCAAGGACCTGGTGGAGGCGGCCTACACGCTGGGCGCCAACAGCGCCGGCATCGTGCGGCGCGTGCTGATCCCCGGCGCCGCGCCCGAGATTGCCGAGATCCTGCGGCTGGTGCTGGGCTGGGCCTGGACCTACGTGATCGTGGCCGAGCTGATCGGCTCGTCGTCGGGCATCGGGCACATGATCACCGACAGCCAGGCGCTGCTCAATACCGGGCAGATCATCTTCGGCATCATCGTGATCGGCTGCATCGGCCTGGTCTCGGACCTTGTCTTCAAGCGCGCCAACCAGCGCCTGTTCCCGTGGAGTTCGATCCAATGAGCGCACTGTCCATCCAGCAGGTCTCGCGCACCTTCTCCAACCCGCGCGGCGGCCAGACCCTGGCGCTGCAGCCGGTCGACTTCGAGGTCCGCGACAATGACTTCGTCACCATCCTCGGGCCTTCGGGCTGCGGCAAGTCCACGCTGCTGCGCATCGTCGCGGGGCTGGATACGCCCTCCAGCGGCCGCGTGCTGCTGGACGGCCAGCCGGTGTCCGCCCCCGGCGCGGACCGCGGCATGGTGTTCCAGTCGTACACGCTGTTCCCGTGGCTGACGATCGAGCAGAACGTGCGCTTCGGCTTGCGCGAGCGCGGCATGAGCGCCGCCGAGCAGAAGGAGCGCAGCGACTTCTTTATCCAGCGTGTGGGACTGCGCGGCTTCGAGCACCATTTCCCCAAGCAGCTGTCGGGCGGCATGCAGCAGCGCACCGCGATTGCGCGCGCGCTGGCCAACGATCCCAAGATCCTGCTGCTCGACGAACCCTTCGGCGCGCTCGACAACCAGACCCGCGTGCTGATGCAGGAGTTGCTGCTGGGAATATGGGAGGCGTCGCGCAAGACGGTATTATTCGTGACCCATGATATCGACGAGGCCATTTTCATGGCCAACCGGGTGGCGGTGTTTTCTGCCAGGCCGGGTCGGATCAAGAGCGAGATCGCGGTGGATTTCCCGCATCCGCGCCATTACACCGTCAAGACCACTCCGGAGTTCTCCGCGCTCAAGGCGCGGCTGACCGAGGAGATCCGCGCCGAGGCCATGGCCTCGGCCGAGCACTAGGCATCCAACCAACGCCATGAACCACGCCGCCGGCACCGCCTCTTCCGCTTCTGCCTCTCCCACCGCGCTCTACCAGCAGGTGAAGGAGTACATTGCCCGCCAGATCCAGAGCGGCGCGTGGCAGCCGGGCGACCGGGTGCCGTCGGAGCAGGAGCTGGTGAACCGCTTCGGCGTCTCGCGCATGACCGTCAACCGGGCGCTGCGCGAGCTGCAGGAGCAGGGCCGGGTGGTGCGGGTTGCCGGCGTGGGCACCTTCGTGGCGGAGCACAAGCCGCAGTCGACGCTGCTGTCCGTGGTCAACCTGCAGGACGAGATCCGCATGCGCGGCCATGACTATGCCTGCGACGTGATCCTGGTGGAGCGTGTGTCGGCATCGATCGAGGTGGCCGCCGCGCTGGAGCTGCGCACCGGCGAGTCGGTGTACCACTCGGTCTGCGTGCATCGCGAGGACGGCGTGCCGGTGCAGCTGGAGGACCGCTACGTCAATGCGCGCGTGGCGCCGGACTTCATCAGCCAGGACTTCAGCGAGACCCAGCCCGGCGAATACCTGCTGCGCCATGTGCCCTACGATCAGGTAGAGCACGTGGTCGATGCCATTGCCGCGACGCCGGAGCAGGCCGCGCAACTGGAAATGCCGCCCACGCAACCTTGCCTGATGCTGACGCGCCGCACCTGGACCAACGGCGTGCCGGTGACCTTTGTGCGCTGCCTGCATCCGGGCAACCGCTACCGCCTCGGCAGCCGCTTCCGCGCCGACGGCAACCCTGCTTTCGGCTGAATCCACAGGATCCGGCCGCATGGTTCAACTTTTTACTCTAAGCTGTATAGACAGGAACATACAAATGAGCGCCAGCCAACACGACGACCAAGCTTCCCGCCCGCTGCTGACCCTGCAGCCGGGCCAAGTCACCCTGGCCGACCTGCGCCGCATCTACCGCGGCGAAGTGCGCCTGGCCATGGCCGAATCGGCCTGGGCCGGCGTGCGCGCCGCGCAGGCCACGGTGCAGGACATCATCGACGCCGATGCCGTGGTCTACGGCATCAATACCGGCTTCGGCAAGCTGGCGCAGACCCGCATCCCCAATGACAAGCTGGCGCAGCTGCAGCGCAACCTGGTGCTGTCGCACAGCGTCGGCACCGGCCCGGACCTGGCCGAAGACACGGTGCGCCTGATCCTGGCGATCAAGGCCGTGAGCCTGGCGCGCGGCCATTCGGGTGTGCGCCCGGAACTGATCGAGGCGCTGCTGGCGCTGGCCAACCACGGCGTGACGCCGTGCATCCCGGCCAAGGGGTCGGTCGGCGCCTCGGGCGACCTGGCGCCGCTGGCGCATATGTCGTGCACGCTGATCGGCGTGGGCGACGTGCTGGTCGACGGCAAGCGCGTGCCCGCCGCCGAGGGCCTGGCGCACGCCGGCCTGCAGGCCTTCGAGCTGGGCCCCAAGGAAGGCCTGGCGCTGCTCAACGGCACCCAGGTGTCGACCGCGCTGGCGCTGGCCGGCCTGTTCGCCGCCGAAGACGCCTTTGCCGCCGGACTGGTGGCGGGCGCGCTGTCGCTGGAAGCGATCAAGGGCTCGGTCAAGCCGTTCGACGCCCGCATCCATGAGGCGCGCGGCCAGGCCGGCCAGATCGCCGTGGCCGGCGCCGTGCGCGCGCTGCTGGACGGCAGCGAGATCGTCGACTCGCACAAGACCTGCGGCCGCGTGCAGGACCCGTACTCGATCCGCTGCCAGCCGCAGGTGATGGGCGCGTGCCTGGACAACCTGCAGCACGCCGCGCGCATCCTGCAGATCGAGTCCAACGCCGCCTCGGACAACCCGCTGGTGTTCTCCGCGCAGGGCGACGTGGTCTCGGGCGGCAACTTCCACGCCGAGCCGGTGGCATTTGCCGCCGACATCATCGCGCTGGCGATTGCCGAGATCGGCGCGATTTCCGAACGCCGCCTGGCGCTGCTGCTCGATACCGGGCTGTCGGGCCTGCCGCCGTTCCTGGTGCGCGACGGCGGCCTGAACTCGGGCTTCATGATTGCGCAGGTAACCGCGGCCGCGCTGGCCTCCGAGAACAAGGCGCTGGCGCATCCGTCCAGCGTCGACAGCCTGCCGACCTCGGCCAACCAGGAAGACCATGTGTCGATGGCCACCTACGGTGCGCGCCGCCTGGGCGAGATGGCCGCCAACACCGCAGTCGTGGTCGGCATCGAGGCCATGGCCGCGGCGCAGGGCATCGAGTTCCACCGCCCGCTGAAGTCGTCGCCGCTGGTGGAGCAGGAACTGGCCCGCATCCGTGCGCGCGTGGCCTTTGTCGAAGAGGACCGCTACCTGGCACCGGATATCGAAGCGATGAAGCAATGGGTGGTGCAGGGCGATGCCGGCGCCGGCTGGCCCGATGCCGTGCGCGCGATCCTGCCGACCAACCTGTCGTAACGCGCCCCGCGCCGACACTGCCAGACCAGACCCGCAGCAGGAGAACAAGACATGAACGCCAACGAAAACCAATTCATCCAGCGCGGCCAGCGCGAAATCCGCGCCCCGCGCGGCAGCCAGCTGCACTGCAAGAACTGGCTGATCGAAGCCGCCTACCGCATGATCCAGAACAACCTCGACCCGGACGTGGCCGAGCGTCCGCAGGACCTGGTGGTCTACGGCGGTATTGGCAAGGCGGCGCGCAACTGGGAGTGCTTCGACGCCATCCTGGACAGCCTGCGCCGCCTGGGTGAGGACGAGTCGCTGCTGGTGCAGTCGGGCAAGCCGGTGGGCGTGTTCCGCACCCATGCCGATGCGCCGCGCGTGCTGATCGCCAACTCCAACCTGGTGCCGCACTGGGCCAACTGGGACAAGTTCAACGAGCTGGACCGCGCCGGCCTGATGATGTACGGCCAGATGACGGCGGGCTCGTGGATCTACATCGGCACGCAGGGCATCGTGCAGGGCACCTACGAGACCTTTGTCGAGGCCGGCCGCCAGCACTACAACGGCGACCTGTCGGGCAAGTGGATCCTGACCGCCGGCCTGGGCGGCATGGGCGGCGCGCAGCCGCTGGCGGGCGTGCTCGCCGGCGCCTGCGTGCTGGCGATCGAGTGCCAGGAGTCGCGCATCGATTTCCGCCTGCGCACGCGTTATGTCGACAAGAAGGCCACCACGCTGGATGAAGCGCTGGCGATGATCGCCGAGGCCACGCAGAAGAAGGAAGCGATCTCGGTCGGCCTGCTCGGCAACGCCGCCGAGATCCTGCCGGAACTGGTCAAGCGCGCGCAGGCCGGCGGCATGCGCCCGGACATCGTCACCGACCAGACCTCGGCGCACGACCTGGTCAACGGCTACCTGCCGGCCGGTTGGACCGTCGCTCAATGGGAAGCGGCGCGCACGCAGGATCCCAAGTCGGTGGAAGCCGCCGCGCGCCCGTCCATCGTCAAGCACGTGCAGGCCATGCTCGACTTCCAGAAGATGGGCGTGCCGACGGTCGACTATGGCAACAATATCCGCCAGGTCGCGTTCGACGAGGGCGTGAAGAACGCCTTTGATTTCCCGGGCTTCGTGCCGGCCTATATCCGTCCGCTGTTCTGCCGCGGCAAGGGCCCGTTCCGCTGGGTCGCGCTGTCGGGCGATCCGGAAGATATCTACAAGACCGATGCCAAGATGAAGGAGCTGTTCCCCGAGGACAAGCACCTGCACCGCTGGCTCGACATGGCGCACGACCGCATCGCCTTCCAGGGCCTGCCCGCGCGCATCTGCTGGGTGGGGCTGGATGAACGCCACCGCGCCGGCCTGGCCTTCAACGAGATGGTCAAGTCGGGCGAGCTGAAGGCGCCGGTGGTGATCGGCCGCGATCACCTGGACTGCGGCTCGGTGGCTTCGCCCAACCGCGAGACCGAGGCCATGCGCGACGGCTCGGATGCGGTGTCGGACTGGCCGCTGCTCAACGCGCTGCTGAACACCGCGGGCGGCGCCACCTGGGTCAGCCTGCACCACGGCGGCGGCGTCGGCATGGGCTTCTCGCAGCATTCGGGCGTGGTGATCGTGTGCGACGGCACCGATGCCGCGGCCAGGCGCATCGAGCGCGTGCTGTGGAACGACCCGGCCACCGGCGTGATGCGCCATGCGGACGCGGGCTATGACATCGCCATCGAATGCGCGCACGAGAAGGGCCTGAACCTGCCGATGGTGAAGGGCGCATGAGCCTGACGCTATTTCAACGGTTCGCGCTGGCCGAGATCGCGCCCACGCGCTGGAAGAACGGCGGCGGCAACACGCGCGAGATCGCGGTGTGGCCGCCGGGCGCCGGCATGGATGACTTCATGTGGCGCCTGAGCGTGGCCGATATCGGGCAGGACGGGCCGTTCTCGGCGTTTCCCGGCATCGATCGCCAGATCGTGCTGCTGGAGGGCGCCGGCGTGACGCTGCGTGCGGACGACGCCAGCTTCAGCCATCGCCTTGACCATATCGGCGAGCCGTTCGCCTTCTCCGGCGATACCAGCCTGCAGGCGACGCTGATCGACGGCGTCACGCGCGACTTCAACGTGATGACGCGGCGCGGCCACTGCCGCGCGCGCGTCGAGGTGTTCCGGCAGGGGTTCGTGCCTAGCACCGGCGGCCATGCCGTCTGCCTGCTGGCCGTCAGCGGCGCATGGCAGGCGCAGGATGCCGGCCTGCTGCTGCAAGCGGGCGAAGGAGCGCTCTGCGGCGCTGCGGAACCCCCATCCACGCCATCGTTTGAACCTGTGGGTGACGCGGCCCTGTGCCTGTGCGTCACCCTTGAGACGGAGCCCGGTCAATGACGCTGCCCTCTGTATCGTCCGCGCCCAGCGCGGACGGCGTCTGGCACAACTGCCACCTGCTGCCCGATGCCGATCCGGCGCACGCGATCCGCGATGCCGCGCTGGTGGTGGAGCATGGGTGCATCGCCTGGCTGGGTGCCACGGCGGACCTGCCGGATGCCTATCGCGGCGCGGCGCGCCATGATGCTCACGGGGCATGGATCACGCCCGGGCTGGTCGACTGCCATACGCACCTGGTCTACGGCGGCCAGCGCGCCGACGAGTTCGCGATGCGGCTGGCCGGCGCCGGCTACGAAGAGATTGCGCGCGCCGGCGGCGGCATCGTCTCGACCGTGCGCGCCACGCGTGCCGCAGATGAAGACACGCTGTTTGCCCAGGCCGCCGCGCGCCTGCAGCCGCTGCTGGCCGAGGGCGTCACCGCCATCGAGATCAAGTCGGGCTACGGGCTGAGCCTGGAAGCCGAGCGCAAGCAGCTGCGCGTGGCGCGCCGGCTTGGCGAGCACTTCGGGATTTCGGTCTACACGACCTTCCTGGGCGCGCACGCATTGCCGCCGGAGTACGCGGGCCGTGCCGACGACTATATCGACCTGGTCTGCAACACCATGCTGCCGGCACTGGCCGGGGAAGGACTGGTCGACGCCGTCGATGCCTTCTGCGAATCGATCGGTTTCTCGATTGCACAGACCGGGCGCGTGTTCGAGGCGGCGGCGCGCCATGGCGTGCGCGTCAAGCTGCATGCCGAGCAACTGAGCAACCTCGGCGGCGCCGCGCTCGCCGCTCGCCACCGCGCCTTGTCCGCCGATCACCTCGAGCATCTCGACGAGGCCGGCGTCGCGGCGATGGCGGAGGCCGGCACGGTGGCGGTGCTGCTGCCCGGCGCCTACTACTTCCTGCGCGACACCAACCTGCCGCCGATCGCGCTGCTACGCCAGTACGGCGTGCCGATGGCAATCTCGACCGATCACAATCCGGGTACGTCGCCGGTCACTTCGCTGCTGCTGATGATGAATATGGCCTGCACCCTGTTCCGCCTGACCGTGCCCGAAGCGCTTGCCGGCGTGACCGTGCACGCCGCGCGTGCGCTGGGCGCATCGGATCGCCACGGGCGGCTGGAAGCAGGGCGCGTGGCCGACTTCGCGCTGTGGCGCATCGATTCGCCCGCCGAGCTGGCGTACTGGTTCGGCCGCAACCCGGTCGCGACGGTGGTGCGGCAAGGGCGTGTGCATGCGCACGAAGGAGCCTCGGCATGAGTGGCTCGCAACTCTTCGCTCCGTTTGCGCTGCTGCCGGCCGGCTGGGCGCGCGATGTGCTGCTGGCCTGGGATGAGCAGGGCCGCTTCACCACCGTGCAGCCCGGCACGGAGCCAGCCGCAGGCGTGCCGCATGCGGCCGGTCCCGTGCTGCCCGGCATGCCCAACCTGCACTCGCATGCGTTCCAGCGCGGCTTTGCCGGCCTGACGGAATTCCGCAGCCGCCCGCAGGGCGACGATCCGGCGGGTGCCGATTCATTCTGGAGCTGGCGCACCCTGATGTACCGCTTCGCGCAGCGGCTCTCGCCCGACACGCTGGAGGCCATCGCCACCCAGCTCTATATCGAGATGCTGCGTGCGGGCTACACCAGCGTGTGCGAGTTCCACTACGTCCATCACGATGCCGGCGGCACGCCCTATGCCGATGCCGCCGAGATGTCGCTGCGGCTGCTGCGCGCGGCCCGGCGTACTGGCATCGGCATGACGCTGCTGCCGGTGCTGTACCAGACCGCCGGCTTTGGCGGCAAGCCGCCGCTGGCCGAGCAGCGCCGCTTCCTGCACGACACCGACGCGATGCTGCGGCTGCTGGAACGGCTGGCCCCCGCGTGCGCGCAGTCCGGCGCGAGGCTGGGGCTGGCACCGCACTCGCTGCGCGCGGTGCCGGAGGAAAGCCTCGCCCACGCACTGGCGGGACTGCAGGCGATCGACCCGCAGGCGCCCATCCATATCCATATCGCCGAGCAGCAGAAAGAGGTCGACGATTGCATCGCGTGGTCGGGCACGCGCCCGGTGACCTGGCTGTTCGACCATGTAGAGGTCGACGCGCGCTGGTGCCTGGTGCACGCCACCCATATGGACTGGGACGAGCGCCGGCGCCTGGCGCACAGCGGCGCGGTGGCCGGCATCTGCCCGACCACCGAGGCCAACCTGGGCGACGGCGTGTTCGAGGCCGCGCCCTACCTGGCGCAGCAGGGCGCATGGGGCATCGGCTCCGACAGCCATGCCAGCGTCAGCGTGGCCGAGGAGCTGCGCTTGTTCGAATACGGCCAGCGGCTCGGCCTGCAGCGGCGCAATGTGCTGGCCTCCGACACGCATGCACAGGTGGCTGACCGGCTGTATCTCGAAGCCGTGGCTGGCGGCACGCGTGCCAGCGGCCGCGCCGTGGCGGGGCTTGTGCCAGGCCAGCAGGCCGATTTCGTGGTGCTGGATGGCGCCCATCCGACGCTGGCGGGCCTCGACGGGCCGCAGGCGCTGGCCACGCATGTGTTTGCCTGTCATGGTCATGAGACACTAGCGGATGTCCGCACCGCCGGGCGCAGCCGCGTGCAGCATGGCGCGCATCCGCTGCAGGCGGATGCGGGGCGCCTGTTCATCGCGGCGCGCGCCAGCCTGCTGGCCGACTGACTGAAACCGGGCGCACGCCCACTGCATCGCAAAGACAATGTCCTTCTCCACCGATACCCCCGCCTTCACCCTGCATCGCGGCACGCGCCCGTTGCTGGTATCGATGCCGCACGTCGGCACGCACCTGCCGGCTTCGGTCTCGCAGCGCCTGACGGCCGAAGCGCGCACCGTGCCCGACACCGACTGGCACCTGGAACGCCTCTACAGCTTCGCCCGCGAGCTGGGTGCGTCGGTGCTGGTGGCCACGCATTCGCGCTACGTGGTCGACCTGAACCGACCGCCCGATAACGCCAACCTGTATCCCGGCCAGGACACCACGGGCTTGTGCCCGGTCGACACCTTCGACAAGACGCCGCTGTACGTCGACGGCAACGGCCCCGACGATGCCGAAATCGCCGCGCGCCGCGATGCGATCTGGCGCCCGTACCACCAGGCGCTGGCCGCGGAACTGGCCCGCCTGAAGGCGGAGCACGGCACCATCGCGCTGTGGGATGCGCATTCGATCCGCTCGGTGCTGCCGCGCTTCTTCGAAGGCAGGCTGCCGGACTTCAACCTCGGCACGGCCAACGGCGAGAGCTGCGACGCGTCGCTTGCGCATCAGCTGCTTGAGCAGGCTGGCGCGGTGGCCGGCCATACCGCGGTGCTCAACGGGCGCTTCAAGGGCGGCTATATCACGCGCCAATACGGCAAGCCGCAGGACGGCGTGCACGCGGTGCAGCTCGAGCTGTCGCAGATCGCCTACATGAGCGAGACGTATCCGTTCGCCTACGACGAGGCGCGTGCGGCGGCGTTGCAGCCGGCTTTGCGAGGGATGCTGGCGACGGTGCTGGAGTTCGTCGAAACGCGCTAAGGCGCTGGCGCGGCACGATGGCTGCCGCGCAGCGCTGCCAGCTCACGTCAAGCGCTGACCAAGCCGCAGGCGGTAGAGCGAAGTGCTGGCGGCGATGAACAAGGCATCGCCCTCGGCGCCGCCGAAAACGAGGTTGCCGACCTTCTCCGGCACGGGAATATGCGCAAGCCGCGTCCCGTCCGGATGGAAAACCTGCACGCCGCTGGCGCTGCTGGTAAAGAGCCATCCGCGCCGGTCCACGCGAAATCCGTCCGGCAGTCCGGGCGCGATGACGGCGAAGACCCGCGGGTTGGCCAGCACCCGTCCCGCAACGACGTCGAAGGCGACGATATGGTGATGACCATCGTCGCGCAATGCCGCCGAGGTATCGGAGACATAAAGCACGTCTTCATCGGGCGAGAATGCCAGCCCGTTCGGCTCCTCGATCAAGTCGCTGGCGACTTCCAGCGCACCGACGACGGGATCGTAGCGAAACACATAGTTGTGTCGCAGCTCGGGATCGGCCCGGTGGCCTTCGCGGTCCGACAGGATCCCATACGGCGGATCGGTGAACCACAAGGTGCCATCGCGCTTGACCACGATGTCATTGGGCGAATTCAGGCGCCGCCCCTGATAGTGGCTGACGACCAGTTCGTCCTCGCCAAGGCGGGCACCGCTGCGATGCGTCCGCACGATGGCCCGCTTTCCGTGCGAGCAATGCAGCAGCGAGCCGTCCGCCTCCAGTGCGTGGCCGTTGGTGAACCCGGCGCCCGTACGCCAGACCGACATGCCATCCGCGGCGCTCCAGCGCAGGATGCGGTCGTTGGGGATGTCGCTCCACAGCACCGCATCCTCGTCGGGCAACCACACCGGCCCCTCGCTCCAGGTTGCCCTGCATGCCAGCCGCTCGAGCCGTTCGCCTGCAAGCGGCAGCTCGCGTGCGCGCTCATCGAATATCCGGACTGTATCCATGGTCTTCCTTTATCCCGTTGCAAAGACACCCAAGCGGTCTTTACACGAACTGCCACAGCAAGAGGATCAGGCCAAGGGCTGCGATACCGGCAAGCGTCGTCAGCACCGTCCAGCTCCTTAGTCCATCGCCGACGCTCAGGCCCAGCATCCGGGTCACGATCCAGAAGCCCGCATCGTTGACGTGGGAGACCGCCATGCCGCCCGCGCCCATCGCCAGGCCGATCAGGGCCAGATGGTTGGGACCGGGCGAAGCCTGCGCGACCAGCGGGGCGATGATGCCGGCCGTGGTCATCAGCGCCACGGTGGTGGGCCCCTGTGCCGCGCGCAACAGCATCGCCAGCAGGAACGCGAGGACGGCCAGCGGCAGACCCGAAGACTGCAGCGACGTCGCCAGCGCGGGGCCGATTCCGGTCGACACCAGGATCTTGGCGAAAGCGCCGCCGGCGCCGGTGATCAGGATCACCACCGATACGGTCGGGATGGCGGCGCCGGCCACTTCGGACACCGTCGCCAGCGGCGCGCCGCGACGGGTGCCCAGCAGGTAGGCACAGAGCATCAGGCCCAGCAACAGCGCGACGTACGGGATGCCGAGAAACATCAGCGCCGAGCGCCCGAAGAAGCCTTGCGGCAACAGCACCTGGGCCAGCGTCCCGGCCAGGATCAGCACGATCGGCAGCGCGATCAGCCCGGCGACGAGACGGGCGCCCGGCGGCGCACCGCTGCCCAGGCTGGCGGATGCCGCGTGGACCTTTGGGGCGCTGCCTGTGGCCTGGCCCACTTCGGCGGCGATATCGGCTGCCATATGGAACGGCCGCCTGGTCAGTCGCCGCGATGCCAGGAAAGTCACCAGGCCAGTGACCAGCGCGACCGGCAGGCCGATCAGCATCAGGCGGCCGATCTCGATGCCGAGTTCCCCGGCCACTGCCACCATGCCCGGGTGCGGCGGCAGCAGGGCATGCACCACCAGCAACACGGCGCACACCGGCAGGCCAATCACCACCAGCGGAATGCCGCGGGTGCGCGTGAGCCCGTAGACCAGCGGCATCAGCATCATGACGCCGACTTCAAAGAACACCGGAATGCCGACGCCGAATGCGGTACAGGCCATGGCCAGCGGCACGCGTTTGTCGCCGAAGCGCTCGATCAACCGGTTGGCCAGCACCTGCGCGCCGCCCGACAATTCAATCATGCGTCCGATCATCGCGCCGAAGGCGATGATCACGGCGACATGGCCCAGGGTCTTGCCCAGGCCGCCTTCGACCGCATCGGCAATCTGGCTCACCGGTACGCCGGCCACGACGGCGACGCCCGTGGCCACCAGGATCAGTGCCAGGAAGGGGTGCAGCTTTGCGATCAGGATCGGGGCGAGCAACAGCAGGATCGCTGCCGCACCGCCGAATATCAGTATTGCCACGTCTAATCCTTGTGTTCAGCCGGCCACGCCTGCGGCCGGTGCGTGCCGGACGACGATGCCGGCTGTGAGGGAAAGCTGGTGATGCCCCAGCCGATGGGCCGTCGTCGATTGCCCGGGTGCCTGGGATCGGGGCCCCAGATCGCCTGATACGTGTCGATGCAGAAGCCCGCGCGCTGCAATGCCAGCGCGAGCGCCGCCAGCGTCAGCCACCAGGCGCCCAGCAGCAGCGGCATCCAGCGCGGCGCATCGGCCAGCGCGAGGCCGATGCCGATGGTTGCGATGGCAAGCGGCAGCGAACTCCAGCCAATGACTTTGTGCAGCCACTCGAACACCACCCGGCGCGCGCTCATGTCGTAGTGGTCGCCGCGCAGGCAGTTGCTGGTGGGCCCGCCCTTGCTGCCGCGCAACAGCCCGCCGCCTACCTGCAGCGCGGCGCAGGCTACCAGTGCCCAGCCGCCGAGGTGGTGCCAGCGCGCCAGCGTATCGGGCATGCCGCCGCCGTGGCCCAGGACCAGCAGCACGCCCACCGACATCAGCGCAACGCCGCTGCCCTGCATCCACAAGTGGGCGCGCCACCAGGTCTTGCGATCGAGCACGGCAGGCCAGGCTTGCGACGGCGTCACCTTGAAGAAGCGGGCGACCAGGATGCCGAGCGGCAGCAATAGTCCCCAGCTGAGCACCATCAGGCGCCCATGCCAGGCTACCCAGGGCACGACGTGGTGCGCGGCGGCGGTACCGGAAATCGGGCGGCTCAGCCATTGCGCGGGCCAGCCGGGCGCGGCCCGCGCGCCGAGAATGCAGAGGCAAAGCGTGAGGCCGAGCGGCAATATCCAGCGCACGGCCGCGGGAAGCGCAGGTGGCATTTCCGATCTCCTGATGCGCGAAGAATTCCTTTGAATGGGACAGAGGGTGGATAGCGGTGGCGAGGTTTCGCTATACCGGGATCGCCCGCGTGCTGGCGACACGCTGTGGCCGGTGTTGTGCCGCCACCCTTGTCTGGCGGGACGGGCGCAGCTAGATGGCGGTTGCGGCGGCCAGCAACGGCGCCGCGTGTGATACGCCTGAACTGAGTGGGACAGCAGCTTGCATGACCGAATGTCTCCATCCGCCCTTTCAAAGGGCGGTGATCTTATTGGAATGGGTAATTGGCGGCGCCGCGCAACCAGAATGCGGCTTGAGCCTGCTGTAGAGCCAATGGCCTGCGCGCAGGAAAGTGGAGACAACTATAGCAATGGCTGGAATATGCTTCTAATCAAATGATCGAATCTCCGATTTACCTCAGGTTATCGCTTGGGGATTCTGGAAAACGTTGCGGTGTCATCGGGCGCAGGATCCGCTTGAGGGTTTGATCGCATCTCGGCCCCGGCATAACGCAACACTGAACAAAAAAGCCCGGCCTGAAGCCGGGCTGCGAGCCACGCCAGCGAAGGCCTATTTCTTCACGACATTCTTGTCGGCCTTGCTCCCCGTCGCCGCGTTGTACTTCTCCACATACGCTTCGAACAACTTGCGGATCGAGCGCCCGATCTTGGCATAGTCAGCTTCATTCAGGTTGGCCAGCGACACCCGCCCTGACGGGTGGCGCGTGCCGAAGCCGCGGCCCGGCAGCAGCACCACGCCTGCCTCATCGGCCAGCTGGAACAGCAATTCGTTCGGCTCGACCGAGTTCATCACCCATTTGACGAAGTCCGGACCGATCGCCTTGCCGCCCAGCTGCTCGATATCGAGCAGCGTGTAGTAGTCCACGGCATTCGGGTCGTCGCTTTCCGGCGCGATGCCGATCTCGCGGTACAGCGCGGCCTTGCGGCTGCGGATCAGCCGCTTCATCGCGTTCTTGTAGTTGTCCGGCGTATCCATCAGCGAGAACAGCGAGAACAGCACCATCTGCACCTGCTGCGGGGTCGACAGGCCGGCCGTGTGGTTCAGCGCCACCGTGCGGCTGTCGGCCACCAGGCGGTCGATGAACTTGAGCTTCTGCGGCTCGGTGGTGATCGAGCTGTAGCGCTGGTTCAGCTGCTGGCGTTGCACGTCGGGCAGCTTGCCGATCTGCAGGTCGAAGATATTGTCGCGGTGCGTGGCGATCACGCCCAGGCGCCAGCCGGTCGCGCCGAAGTACTTGGAGAACGAGTACACCAGGATGGTGTTCTTCGGGCACATCGCGAACAGCGAGACGAAGTTGTCGGCAAAGGTGCCGTAGACGTCGTCGGTCAGGATGATCAGGTCCGGGCGCTCCTTGACGATCGAGGCCAGGTACTCCAGGCTTTCGTCGCTCATGCGCACTGAGGGCGGGTTGCTCGGGTTGACCAGGAAGAAGGCCTTGACCTTGGGGTCGCGCAGCTTGTCGAGCTCCTTCTTCGAATACTGCCAGTGCGACTCGGGATCGGCATTGACCGACACTTCCACCAGCTGGTAGTCGTTCAGTTCCGGGATCTCGATATACGGCGTGAAGATCGGCATGCCCAGCGCGATGGTGTCGCCGGCCGTGAGCAGGTGGTTCTCGCGAATGGAGTTGAACAGGTAGGTCATCGCCGCGGTGCCGCCTTCAACCGCGAACAGATCGAAATCGCCGATGAACGGATGGTCGCCGATCATTTCCTTGCGGATGTACTGGCCGACCACGACCTCAGACAGCTTCAGCATGCGGTCCGGCACCGGGTAGTTGCAGGCCAGGATGCCTTCGCACATTTCATAGAGGAAATCACCCGCGCTCAGGCCGAGCTGGTCGCGCACATACGACACCGCTCCGGCGAGGAACTTCACCCCCGGGGTGTCGGCAAACTCGCGCGCAAACAGGTTGAAGCGTTCCTCGATGCCTTCGCGGCGTGGGAAACCGCCCACGCCCTCGGGCATGTAGGAGAACGAGCGCTCGGACTCGCGCATGGCAAACAGGCCCAGTTGCCAGAAGCCGTGGCGCGGCACGGTGGCGAGGAAGTTGGGATTGCCGCGGCCGGCGTTCAGCATCAGGCGTTCCGCGTCGCTGCTGGCCAGCTTGATCAGCTCGTCCTTCAGCTCGAAGGGGGAGAGGCTGGACAGCTTGGAGATATCGAACTTGCTCATGGCTTGCTCCTGTGTGGACGCTTGTCGGTAGGGCTGGCGGGCCGGTGGAGAGGGAATGCCCGCGCAGCAGGAGGGATATCGAAGGAAACGCGCGCTAGACGAGCCCGACCACCAGTGGTCCCAGCAGCGTCAGCAGCACGTTGGCCAGGGCATAGGTGATGGCGAACGGCACCGTCGGCACCGGGCTTTCGGCCTTGTCCAGGATGCCGCCGAAGGCCGGGTTGGCGCTGCGCGAGCCTGACAGCGCGCCAGCCAGCACGGCGGCGTTGTCGTACTTCAGCACGTAGCGGCCGAACAGCATGGTCAGGAACAGCGGCAGCAGCGTCACCACCGCGCCCAGCAGGAAGATGGTCAGGCCGCTCTGGCGCAGCGTGGTCACCGCCTGCAGGCCGGAGTTGATGCCGACGATGGCCACGAACGCGGCCAGGCCGAAGTCCTTCAGCAGCTGGCAGGCCGCGGTCGGCATCGCTCCGTACATCTTGTGCTTGGACCGCGCCCAGCCAAACACCAGGCCCGACAGCAGCGCGCCGCCGCCGGCGCCGAGCGTCAGCGGGATCGCACCCACGCGCCACACCAGCAGGCCGATCAGCAGGCCCACCAGCACGCCGGCGCCGAAGTAGACGAAGTCCGTCTTCTCGCTGGGCACCAGCTCATAGCCGGCGATCTCGGCGGCACGCTTGGTGTCGGCGGGGGTGCCGTAGAGCGTGATGATGTCGCCGTGCTGCAGCTTGAGGTCCGGCAGCAGCGGCAGCGGATGGTCGAAGCGCTCGATACGCTCGATGTACACGCCGTGGCGCACGTCGCGGCCGACCGTGTCGACGATCTCGGCCACGGTCATGTTGTTCATGCCCTTGGCCGTGAACACCAGGTTGCGCGACTGCATCACCACGCCCATGCCCTCGGCATCGGCCACTTCCTCGCCGATTTGCGCGGCAGTCGGCACCATGGCATCGCGCCGGCCCACCAGCAGCACCAGGTCGTCGGCCTGCAGCACCAGGTCCTGCTTGACGTCCAGCGGCTTGCCGCCACGCTGCACCTTTTCCACGGTGACCAGGTCCTCGCCGCCGATCTCGATCTGCGACACGGTCTTGCCGGCCGCACCCGTCACGCGGAAGATCCGGCCCACCAGGCGCGGCAGGGCGCCGCGCTGGCCCGGCCCGTACTGCGGCAGGCCGCCGCTGAGCTGGGCTTCGATCTTCTTGGCGTCGGTCTTCAGGTCCGACTTCATGAAGCGCGGCAGGATATTCACGCACACGATGATCGCGCCCAGCGAGCCGAACACATAGGTCACGGCATAGCCGATCGCCACATTGGCCTGCAGCGTCTTGACCTGGTCGGGCGGCAAGCCCAGCTTGGTGATGGCATCACCCGCAGTGCCGATGATCGCCGACTGGGTCATGCCGCCGGCGGCCAGGCCAGCGGCCAGGCCCTTGTCGAGGTGGAACAGCCTGGCCAGCACCACCACCGTGACCAGGCCGCACACCGCCATGAACACCGCCATGGCGATCTCGCGCAGCGAGCTGCGGTTCAGCGAGTTGAAGAACTGCGGACCGCTTTCATAGCCCACCGCGTAGATGAACACCGCGAACATCACGGCCTTGACGCCGTTGTCGATCTCGACGCCGACCTGGCTGATCACCACCGCGGCGAGCAGCGAGCCAGCCACGCCGCCTAGCTGGAAGCGCCCGAAGGTGATCTTGCCGATGGCGTAGCCGACCGACAGCGCAAGGAACAGCGCCGATTCGGGCGACTTCTGGAAAATCTCATGCAACCATTCCATCGAAGGCTCCTGAAGCGAGTGATGCGGGTTGGGTGAGTCGTTGCATCGGATTGCGGGGGTGGGGGAAATTCAGGGCAGGACGGGGCAGCGCAGGAC
>NZ_JBYTAG010000056.1:0-47701 GCF_058787995.1 Cupriavidus sp. FW305-27 | reverse complement strand
CTCTGGCAGTACCCACCCCGCAGCGCTGGGCAGCGCCCTCACGCTCGCCATTTCCCGCCACGGCCCGCCGCCCGACTGCATCTCCCGATTATTCGCAAATCGCGAACACTGTCCTCGGACTTTGCTACGTAGTCAGTGCACGGCGCCTTGCCTACTATGCACACACCCCAGGCGAACACCACTGGTGAACGAATACAGCGGTAGCAATAACTAACTTCACAGCCTATCCAGGCGCCCCCTGACCGGAGATCATCATGACGAACCCCAAGCTCGAAGTCCTGACCCCGCAAAACAGCCAGCTGATCTTTATCGACCACCAGCCGCAGATGGCCTTCGGGGTGCAGTCGATGGACCGCCAGGCCCTGAAGAACAACACCGTTGGCCTGGCCAAGGCGGCGAAGATCTTCAATATCCCGACCACCATCACCACGGTGGAAACGGAGTCGTTCTCGGGCTTCACCTACCCGGAACTGCTGGATGTGTTCCCGGACCACAAGCTGCTGGAGCGCACCTCGATGAACTCCTGGGACGACCAGAAGGTGCGTGACGCCCTCAAGGCCAACGGTCGCAAGAAGGTGGTGGTGTCCGGCCTGTGGACCGAGGTCTGCAACAACAGCTTTGCCCTTTGCGCCATGGCCGAAGGCGACTATGAGATCTACATGGTGGCCGATGCCTCCGGCGGCACCTCGAAGGAAGCCCACGACTACGCCATGCAGCGCATGGTCCAGGCCGGCGTGGTGCCGGTCACGTGGCAGCAGGTGCTGCTGGAATGGCAGCGCGACTGGGCCCACCGCGACACGTATGACGCGGTGATGAAACTGGTCAAGGAGCACTCGGGCGCCTACGGTATGGGGGTGGACTACGCCTACACCATGGTCCACAAGGCCGCGCAGCGCACCGCCACGCCGCATGAGGCACTGGCCGCCGTGCCTGCCCGCTGAGCCGGCACTGAACCAGCCGCAAGCTCACCCGATCCCTTGATTGCATCCAGGAGTCCCATCATGACCACCATTACGACGCAGGACGGCACGCAGATCTTCTACAAGGACTGGGGCAGTGGCAAGCCCGTGGTCTTCTCCCACGGCTGGCCCCTCAATGCCGATGCGTGGGACGCGCAGATGCTGTTCCTGGTGCAGCAGGGGTTCCGGGTGATCGCCCATGACCGCCGCGGCCACGGGCGATCGGACCAGCCGGCGCAGGGCAACGACATGGACACCTACGCCGACGACCTGGCCGCGCTGCTGGACGCGCTGGACCTGCGCGATGCCACGCTGGTGGGGCATTCCACCGGTGGCGGCGAGGTGGCGCACTACATCGGCCGCCATGGCACCGGCCGTGTCGCCAAGGCGGTGCTGATCGGCGCGGTGCCGCCGATCATGCTCAAGACCGCGGCCAACCCCGGCGGGCTGCCGATCGATGTGTTCGACGGCATCCGCAAGGGCGTGGCCGACAACCGCTCGCAGTTCTACCAGGACCTGGCGACGCCGTTCTTCGGCTTCAACCGCCCCGGCGCCAAGGTCTCGCAAGGCACCATCGATGCCTTCTGGGCGCAGGGCATGGCCGGCGGCATCGTGGGCCAGTACGCCTGCATCAGGGAATTCTCGGAAGTGGACTACACCGAGGACCTGAAGAAGTTCGACGTGCCCACGCTGATCCTGCATGGCGATGACGACCAGATCGTGCCTATCGACGCTGCGGCGAAGCGGTCGGTGGAACTGGTCAAGGGCGCGACCCTCAAGGTGTATCCGGGCGCTTCGCACGGCATGTGCGTGGTCAATGCCGACCAGGTCAACGCCGACCTGCTGGCCTTCCTGAAGGCCTGAGCCCGATGTCAGTCACCCGCCGGCAATTTATCGCCTCGGCCGCCGCGCTCGGCGCGGCGCCGCTCTCGGAGACCTTCGCCATGCCGCCTGGCAGCCAGCCCAGCCTCATTCTCGTCAACGGCAAGTTCGCCACGCTCGACAAGTCCAGGCCGCAGGCGGACGCCGTTGCGATCCGCGACGGGCGTTTCGTCGCCGTCGGCACGCGCCAGGACATCATGAAGCTGGCCGGCGCGCAGACCAAGGTGGTCGACCTGAATGGCCGGCGCGCCATTCCCGGGCTGATCGACAGCCATATGCATATCATCCGCGGCGGCCTGAACTACAACATGGAGCTGCGCTGGGACGGCGTGCGCTCGCTCGCCGACGCCATGCGCATGCTGAAGGAACAGGTCGCGCGCACGCCAGCGCCGCAATGGGTGCGGGTGGTGGGCGGCTTCACCGAGCACCAGTTCGCCGAGAAGCGGCTGCCCACCATCGAGGAACTGAATGCCGTGGCGCCCGACACCCCGGTCTTCATCCTGCACCTGTACGACCGCGCCATCCTGAACGGCGCCGCGCTGCGCGCGGTGGGCTACAACAAGGACACCCCGAACCCGCCCGGCGGCGAGATCGCGCGGGATGCGCGCGGCAATCCCACCGGCCTGCTGCTGGCCAGGCCCAACGCCACCATCCTCTACGCCACGCTGGCCAAGGGCCCGAAGCTGCCGCCTGAATACCAGAAGAACTCCACGCGGCATTTCATGCGCGAGGTCAACCGGCTGGGTGTCACCGGCGTGATCGACGCCGGCGGTGGCTACCAGAACTACCCGGAGGACTACAGCATCATCGAGGAACTGCACCAGGCCGGGCAGCTCACGGTGCGCCTGGCCTACAACCTGTTCACGCAGAAGCCCAAGGAAGAGCTCAGCGATTTCAAGACCTGGGCCTCCAGGGTGAAGCCTGGCCAGGGCGACGACCTCTACCGCCACAATGGCGCCGGCGAGATGCTGGTCTACACCGCTGCCGACTTCGAGGACTTCCGCGTCGAGCGCCCCGAGATGGCGCCGTCGATGGAGGCCGACCTGGAGCCGGTGATCCGCCTGCTCGCGGAGAAGCGCTGGCCGTGGAGGCTGCATGCCACCTACGACCAGACCATCTCCCGTGCGCTCGATGTCTATGAAAAGGTGGCCAAGGACGTCCCGTTCAACGGCCTGAACTGGTTCTTCGACCACGCCGAGACCATCTCCGACCGCAATATCGACCGCATCGCCGCACTCGGCGGCGGCATCGCGGTGCAACACCGGATGGCCTACCAGGGCGAGTACTTTGTCGAGCGCTACGGCGCACGCGCGGCCGAGGCGACGCCGCCGGTGAAGAAAATGCTGGAGAAGGGCGTCAAGGTCGGCGCCGGCACCGATGCCACGCGCGTGGCCTCTTACAACCCGTGGGTGTCGCTGTACTGGCTGACCACCGGCAAGACCGTGGGCGGCATGTCGATGTACCCGCAGGCCAACCTGCTCGACCGCGAGACCGCGCTGCGGCTGTGGACCGAGGCCAATACCTGGTTCTCGTCCGAAACCGGCAAGAAGGGCCAGATCAAGGCGGGCCAGCTGGCCGACCTGGCGGTGCTGTCCGCGGATTACTTCAGCGTGCCGGGCGACGAGATCCAGGACATCACCTCGGTGCTGACCATCCTCGGCGGCGAAGTGGTCTATGGCGACGGCGACTTCGGCAAGCTGTCGCCCGCCATCCCGCCGGCCATGCCGGACTGGTCGCCGGTGCGCCACGCGGGCGGCTACCAGCCGCGCCCGCAAGCCCAAAAGCTGGCCTTGAACACAGCCTGCGGCTGTGCCAGTTCATGCGGCGTGCACGGCCATGCGCATGCCAGGGCCTGGACGGCCGGCGTGCCCACCTCGGACGAGAGTACGTTCTGGGGCGCGCTGGGTTGCTCATGCTGGGCGTTCTGATGCCGCTGCGTTGCCGATACCAGGAGACCCGACCATGACTGCCCATCCCATCCGCCCCACGGCGCGCGCGGCGACCACGCCCGGCGCGCCCTCGGCCTGGCTGCGCTGGCTGGCGCTGCTGGCACTGTCCGCGCCCTACCTGCAGGGTGGACTGGTCAAGGCGGCTGACTTCGGTGCCGCCATCGCCGAGATGCAGCACTTCGGCCTGGCGCCGGCCGCGCCGCTGGCAGCGGCCGTGATCGTGCTGGAACTGGGCGCGGCCGCGCTGATGCTGAGCGGGCGGCTGCGGTGGCTGGGCGCGCTGGCGCTGGCCGTCTTCACCTTGTTGGCAACCTTTGTCGCCAACCGCTTCTGGCAGGCGCCGCCGGATGCACGCTTCGGGCAGGCCAACGCCTTCTTCGAGCATATCGCGCTGGCCGGCGGCCTTTGCCTGGTCGCCTGGGAAGACCTGCGGCAACGCCGCGCGGGCAGGGGCCAGGCATGAGCCCGGCCGCCAAGCCCGCGCCGATCCCCGGTGCCGCCGCGCCGGCCGGCGGCAGCTTCGCGCCGCTGGCGCATGGCACCTTCGCCGTGCTGTGGGCGGCGACGGTGCTGGGCAATATCGGCAGCTTCATGCGCGATGTGGCCAGCGCCTGGCTGGCGACTGACCTGTCGGGCTCGCCCGCCGCGGTCGCCATGATCCAGGCGGCCGGCACGCTGCCGGTGTTCCTGCTGGCGATTCCCGCCGGCGTGCTGTCTGACATCCTCGACCGCCGCCGCTTCCTGATCGTGATCCAGGTGGGGCTGGCAATGGTCAGCGGTTCGCTGATGCTGCTGGCATGGCAGGACGGGCTGACCATCGAGCTGCTGATCGGCCTGGCTTTCCTGGGCGGCATCGGCACCGCGATGATGGGGCCGACCTGGCAGTCGATCGTGCCGGAACTGGTGCCGGCCGGTGAACTGAAGCCGGCGGTGGCGCTGAACTCGCTGGGCGTCAATATCGCGCGCGCCATCGGGCCGGCCGCGGGCGGCCTGTTGCTGGCCGCGTTCGGCGCGGCGGCGACCTATGGCGCGGACGTGGCCAGCTATCTGTTCGTGATTGCCGCGCTGCTGTGGTGGAAGCGCCCGGCACGCGCCGAAGACCCGCTGCGCGAGCATTTCTTCGGTGCTTTCCGCGCCGGCGTGCGTTTTGCCAGGGCGCACAGCAAGCTCCATGTGGTGCTGCTGCGCGCGGCCTGCTACTTCGCGCTGGGCAGCAGCATCTGGGCCTTGTTGCCGCTGGTGGCGCGCCAGATGCTGCACGGCGGCGCATCGCTGTACGGCATGCTGCTTGGCGCGGTCGGCGTGGGTGCGATCCTGGGCGCGCTGGTGATGCCGCGCCTGCAGAAACGGCTGGACCTGGACCAGCTGATGCTGGCCGCGGCACTGGCTACCGCCGCGGTGATGGCGGTGCTGTCGGTGGCGCCGCCGGCATGGGCCGCCATGCTGGCGCTGCTGCTGCTTGGCGCCGCGTGGATCCTGGCGCTGACCACGCTGGCCGGCACGGCCCAGGCGATCCTGCCCAACTGGGTGCGCGGCCGCGCGCTGGCGGTCTACCAGATGGTGTTCAACGGCGCCATGGCGCTGGGCAGCCTGGTGTGGGGCTTTGTCGCGCAGGGGCTGGGCACTCCGGCGGCGCTGATGATCGCCGCGGCCGCGCTGTGCGTGGCCGCCTTCGTCATGCACCGCGTCAAGCTGCCGCGTGGCGAGGAAGACCTGGGCCCGGCACGGCACTGGCCAGCGCCCGAAGCCGCCGAGGAGGTGGCGCACGACCGCGGCCCGGTGATGATCCTGATCGAATACCGCGTGCGCGCGGCCGACCGCCAAGGCTTCCTGCAAGCCATCCACAAGCTGTCCGAGGAACGGCTGCGCGACGGCGCGTTCAACTGGGGCGTGATGGAGGACCCGGCCGATGCCGAGGCCTACACCGAGTGGTTCCTGGTCGAATCCTGGGCCGAGCACCTGCGCCAGCACGAGCGCGTGCCGCACGCGGACGCAGACCTGCAGCGCGAGGTCGCGCGCTTCCACACCGGCGAAGGGCCGCCGCGGGTGCGGCACCTGCTGGCAGCGGGGCGGCCTCTGGAATAAGCAAGCCATAGCGACGGCCTTCCGATCTGCCGCTGCGGAACTCCCCTCTCCCGCTTGCGGGAGCGGGGCAGGGGTGAGGGCAGGCGTGGCGCACCGACACCGCCCTTCAGGCAATGCCGCCACCCTGCCACCTACGCGTCCCTCATCCCCAAGGACCCCCCATGCACAACCAGCTGTTTATCGACGGCCGCTTCGTCGACGCCCTTGACGGGGACACCCTCGACGTCGTCAATCCGCACGACGGCAGCCTGATCACGCGCGTGACCGCGGGCGCGCAGCTCGATATCGACCGCGCCGTGGCCGCGGCACGCCGCGCCTTTCCCGCATGGTCGCGCCTCGCCGCCGGCGAACGCGGCAGGCTGCTGGCACGGCTGGCCGACGCCATCGAGGCCGACACGGGTCTGGCCGAACTCGAAAGCGCCGACACCGGCCACCCCATCCGCGATGCGCGCGGCCTCGACGTACCGCGCACCGCCGCGTGCTTCCGTTACTTCGCGGGCATGGCCGACAAGATCGAAGGCACCGTGGTGCCGGTCGAACCCGGTTTTCTCAACTATGTGCAACGGACCCCGGTCGGCGTGGTGGGGCAGATCGTGCCGTGGAACTTCCCGCTGATGTTCACCGGCTGGAAGCTGGGGCCGGCACTGGCGGCGGGCAATACGGTGGTGCTCAAGCCGTCGGAGCTGACGCCGCTGTCCGCGCTGCGCGTGGCGGCGCTGGCGGCTGACGTCGGTTTCCCGCCGGGCGTGATCAACGTCGTGCCCGGCTTCGGCAACGTGGCCGGGCAGCGGCTGGCCAATCATCCCGACGTGGACAAGATCGCCTTCACGGGGTCCACTGCCACCGGCCGGCGCATCGTCGAGGCCTCGCGCGGCAACCTCAAGCGCATCCAGCTAGAGTTGGGCGGCAAGGGCGCCAATATCGTCTTTGCCGATGCCGACCTGGATACCGCCGTGGCGGGCGCGGCCTGGGCCAGCTTCCACAACCAGGGCCAGGCCTGCATCGCCGGCTCGCGCCTGCTGCTGCATGAGGACATCGCCGATGCCTTCCTCGAGCGCTTCGTGGCGCTGGCGCAATCGATCCGCGTGGGCGATCCGGCCGACCCTGCCACCGAGATGGGGCCGCTGACCTCGGCCGCCCACCGCGACCGCGTGCTGGAGTCTGTGGAGATGGCACAGGCCCAGGGCGGCACCGTGCTGGCCGGAGGCAAGGCCCCTGCCGACCCCGGCCTGCGCCAGGGCTTCTATGTCGAGCCCACTGTGGTCGCTGCGCGCCCGCAGGACCGCATCGCCCAGGAGGAGGTCTTCGGCCCGGTCGTCACGGTGCTGCGCTTTGCCAGCGACGAGCAGGCGCTGGCCATCGCCAACGCCACGCAATACGGGCTGGGCAACGGGCTATGGACGCGCGACCTGGCCCGCGCGCACCGCCTCGCGCGCGATATCCGCGGCGGCATGTGCTGGGTCAACTGCTACAAGCGCGTCCATCCGGGCAGCCCCTTCGGCGGCGTGGGTGAATCCGGCTACGGGCGCGACATGGGGTTCGAGGCGATGCACGGCTACACCGAGTCGCGCTCGGTATGGATCAACGTGGATGCCGGCATTGCGCCGCACTTTGCGCGCTGAAGCCCGCGCGGCACCACCAATCATTTCAGGGAGAACGCAATGAAGCTCTATCTGGTATCACTGGCCGCCGGTATCCTGGTCGGCATCATCTATGCACTGCTGCAGGTGCGCTCGCCGGCGCCGCCGGTGGTGGCGCTGATCGGCTTGCTGGGCATGCTGATCGGCGAGCAAGTGGTGCCGCCCGTCAAGCGCCTGCTGGCGGGCGAGGCGGTCACGGTGGCCTGGTTCCGTGGCGAGTGCGTGCCGAAGATCACCGGCGCACCGTCGGCGCCGACGGCGGCACGCCCGGCTGCGGAAGCTGCACGGGACGAGCCGCAGGCGCACTAGGCATCGCGCTAGCTCAGCGCCAGCGTGCGTTGCCGCGCCAGTTCCGCCCAGCGCGCCGCTTCGGAAGCGACCAGTGCATTCATCGCCTCGCGTCCGCTGGCCACGACTTCAAAGCCATTGTCGTACAGGTACTGCGTGACGGCCGCTTCGCGCAGCGTCTGGCTGACTGCGGCGGCCAGGCGGTCGAGCTGCGCGGCCGGCGTGCCGGCCGGCGCGATCATGCCGACCCAGGAATAGGTGACCAGGCCCGGCCAGGTGTCGGCCAGCGTGGGCACTGTCGGCAGATGCGGATTGCGCGCAGAAGAGCTGACCGCGAGCGCCCGCAGCTTGCCGGCCTGCAGTTGCGCCAGCACCAGCGGCAGGCTGGCGAACATCGAATCGACATGGCCGCCCAGCAGGTCCTTCAGTGCCGGGGCGCCGCCGCGGAACGGCACGTGCAGGCCATGGGTGCCGGCGGCCTGGTGGAACCATTCGGCGGTCAGGTGGTTGGAACTGCCGACACCCACGGAGGCATAAGACACCTCGCGCCATTGTCGGCACGCCCGCACATAGTCCTGCAGCGTGCGCCACGGCGACGCGGCCGGCACCACCAGCGCCATTGGCGCGCGCACCATATACGACACGCCGGTGAGATCACGCCCGGCGCGGTAAGGCAGGTTCGGGTAGGCCAGCGGCTCGGTCGCATACGAGTCATAGACCAGGCCGATGGTGTGGCCGTTGGCCTTGCTGCGCGCCACGATGCCCGTGCCGATGGTGCCGCCGGCGCCGTCGTGGTTCTCGATCACCACGGTCTGGCCGAGCCGGCGTCCGAGGCCAACATGGACTGCGCGCGCGGTCTTGTCGACCACGCCGCCTGGCGCAAACGGCACGACCAGCACCAGCGGGCCGTTGCTGCGCGCTTGTGCGCCGGTGCGGCCGGCCAGCAGCATGGCCGCGGCGCCGCCCAGCACCAGGCGACGGCGATGCAATGCACGGATCTGCATGACGGATCTGCCCCTCGTTCGCTATGATTGCCGTCGAACTGCCTTCTGATCGCGGCCGGGATGTCGCCGCGCCCCACCGTTGTGCAAGCAACCGCGGCACGTTGTCGGCCTTGCTGGCCCGGCGAGGGCCAGATGGTAGCACTGCGGTGGGTCATGATCCTCTTCGCACGGGTTTGCCATGGACCGTTTTCTCAGTATCGAAGCCTTTGTCAGGGTCGCGGACACGTTAAGCTTTGCCGAGGCCGCGCGCCAGCTCGGTGTGACCAATTCCGTCGTCAGCCACCGCGTGCAGCAGCTCGAGAAGTACATCAACGCGCCGCTGTTCCATCGCAGCACGCGGCACGTGCGCCTGTCGGAAGTGGGCGAGACCTACTACCGTCAATGTGCCGACGTGGTCGCCAACCTGGCCGACCTGACCGACCAGATGCGCGACCTGCGCGCCACCCCGGCGGGGCGCCTGCGCATCCAGGTGCTGCCCGGCTTCGCCATTGGCCACTTCGCCGATATCCTGGCCGGCTTCAGCCAGCAGTATCCGGATATCGAACTGGACGTCGTCGTCAACGACCGCGTCATCGACCCGATCGAGGAAGGCTTCGACGTGGCCTTCCAGATCTTCGCGCCCCAGAACGATTCGCTGATCGCGCGGCGCCTGTTCACACTGCGCCGGATCTTCTGCGTGGCCCCGGAGTTCATTGAACGCTGGGGCAAGCCGGAGCGGCCGGCGGACCTGATCTGCAGCAAGGTGGCGCTGTACTCCGCCTACCCGACCCGCAACAAGTGGACCTTCTCGCGCGATGCCGAATCGGTCGAGATCGACCTGGCCCCGCGCATGCGCACCAACTCCGTCCACCTGCTGCGCGACTATGCGGTCAGCGGAGCCGCCGTGGTTTGCCTGCCCACGCTGGTCGCCAGCGAAGACCTGCTGGCCGGCCGGCTGGTCCCGGTGCTGCACGACTATGCGCTGTCATCGTTCGAGTTCGCCGCCGTGTATCCGGCCACGCAGCGGCAGGCGCTGAAGGTGCGGGTGCTGGTGGACTACCTGGCGGAAAGGCTGCAGGGCGAGCCGCCGTGGGATGTGCCGTTGATGGAGAGGGGGTGGGTGCGGTAAGGGGGAGCGATAAGCCAGTGCGACGAGGCTTCACTATCGCAGGCCGATGTAGGGGAGCATCGAGCCTTGGGACGTCCGGCGATGCCCAGAGACACGGTCGCGGCATTCATTTCCGTTGCCGAAAGGATGGTTGATATAACGCCCGGAAACGGTATCCGCCCGCTCGATTTCTTCAAACGTGAGCGCCTTGGCCCATGCGCCGAAGGGCCGGGCCTCGGGGTAGCGGGCCAGTTCGTAGAAGCCATCGTGGCCTTGCCACAGGCCTGGCTGTTGCTGACCGCGGCCACCGACCCGTCCGCCTGCAGGTCCACCGCGAAATCCTTGCGTTGGTAGCGCAGCAACTCGGCGGCGCCGGGCATCAGGCCGGGGCCGGCTGCGGTGGTGCGCTGGAACGAGCGAGCCCCGTCAGCGGAAATGCGGCTACGATAGCGTCGATCCCCAATCGTTCACCGCAAGCGATATGCTGGAACTCAGACCGGGCTGCGAGCATTGCAACAAGCCCCTGCCACCCGCATCGACCGAAGCCCGTATCTGCTCGTACGAATGCACCTTCTGCGCAGACTGCGTGGATACGCTCCGCAATGTCTGCCCGAACTGCGGGGGCGGCTTCGTGCCGCGTCCGGTGCGCCCGGCACGCGACTGGAAGAACGGCAACTACCTCGGCAACAACCCGGCCAGCACCAGGGTCAAGCACCGGCCGGTGGACCTCGAGGTGCATGCCCGCTTTGCCGGGGCGATCGCCCCGGTCCCGCCCGAGCAGCGCTAGCGGTGGCCTGGGCTAGCCCTTGGATTTCGGCTTGAGCAACTCGCCAGCCTCCTTCACATTCTGCTCGGCGCGCTTGCTGATCACGGCCAGCGCTTCGGCCTGCGCCTTCTGCGCGGTTTCGGCCAGCGCGCGCATGTTCTCCAGTGCCTGGTGCAGCTGCTGCTGCACGAATTCGCTGTGCTTGGCCATGGCCTCGGCAGGATTGCCCGCGGTGCTGTACTGCTGAGCGGCCGCCTGCAGCTGCTGCATGGTCTGGGCGAAGATCTCCTGCTGCTTCTGCACCAGGGCCTGGATGCCCTCATAGGCCAGCTTGTTGGCCTCGGTCAGGGCCTCGATGTCCTTGCGGCGCGCTTCCATTACCGCGCTCATGTCCACGCCCGGCAGGCGGAACTGTTCCATCATCTTGGTGAAGTCTGCAAAGGGATTGGGAGGCGTGGCCATGCTGGGTCTCCTTCTGGAAGGACTGGCAGGGTGGCCGGCGGCGGGGATGGAGCGTGCCCTTCGGCCGGGTTCCTGTCCACTATAGCCGGTATCCGCACACTTCTGGCCGTCAATCGAGGAAGACCCTAAAGTTTCCGGACCCCATGCCGTTGGCATCCATAGCCCGCAAGTGCGTCGGCCCGACCGGGCCCGTCCGCGGACGATGAGAGCGAAGAACGCCGCGCCGGTCCCAGGCGCGGACCGGCACTTCGCCGTAACCAGTGCTAATCAGGTAGAAGACATGAAGAATCTAGGCATCGGGGTACGCCTCGGCATCGGCTTTGGGGTGGTATTGCTGCTTTCTGCGCTCATGACGGTATTCGGCATGATGCGCCTGCAACAGGTGGCTGAGCGCACGCACGCGATGATGCAGCAGCCGCTGACCAAGGAGCGGCTGGTCAGCGACTGGTACCGCCTCATGCACACCAGCGTGCGCCGCACCACGGCGGTGGCGCGCAGTGCCGACCCGTCGCTCGGCGCGTTCTTCGCGGCCGAGACCAAGGCGTCGATCGAAGGCATCGCCGCCTTGCGCGACAAGCTCCAGCCCATGCTCAGCTCGGCCGAGGAAAAGGCCGCATTCCAGAAGATCCTGAGCGTGCGCGACCCGTACAACAACGGCCGCGACAAGATCACCAAACTCAAGCAAGAGGGGCTGACCGAAGAGGCCAACCAGGTGCTGGAGAAAGAGTTCGTCCCGGCCGGCGACGCCTACCTGGGCGAGATCCAGAAGCTGCTCGACATCCAGCGCGCCAGCATCGACGCCACCGCGCGCGAGATCAACAGCATCTACGTCAACGCCCGCAACAGCCTGATCGGGCTCGGCGTGGTGGTGCTGGCGATCGGCATCGCGTTCTCGGTATGGCTGACGGCAGGCATCACGCGGCCGCTGCATCGCGCCGTGGCGGTGGCGCGCACCGTGGCGTCGGGCGACCTGACCAGCCGCATCGACGTCGACAGCCGCGATGAAACCGGACAGCTGCTGCAGGCACTGGCGGACATGAACGCCAATATCCTGCGCATCGTGCGCCAGGTGCGCGCGGGCACCGAGTCGATCGTGTCCGGCACCAGCCAGATCGCGGCCGGCAACACCGACCTGTCGCAGCGCACGGAAGAACAGGCCTCGTCGCTGCAGCAGACCGCGGCCAGCATGGAAGAGCTGACCAGCATCGTGCGCCAGAACGCCGACAACGCGCGCCAGGCCAGCACGCTGGCGGTCAATGCCTCGGACATCGCCGAGAAGGGCGGCGACGCGGCGGGCAAGGTCGCCGAGACCATGGAGGAGATCAACGGCGCGTCGAGGAAGGTGGTCGACATCATCGCCGTGATTGAAGGCATCGCTTTCCAGACCAATATCCTGGCGCTCAATGCCGCGGTGGAAGCCGCGCGCGCCGGCGAACAGGGCCGCGGCTTCGCCGTGGTCGCGGGCGAGGTGCGCACGCTGGCGCAGCGCAGCGCTTCCGCAGCCAAGGAGATCAAGGCGCTGATCGGCGATTCGGTCGATCGCGTCGAGAAGGGTTCCATGCAGGTGACGCAGGCCGGCCAGACCATGGTGGAGATCGTTGCCGCGGTCAAGCGCGTGACCGACATCATGGGCGAGATCAGCGCGGCCTCGGCCGAGCAGAGCGCCGGGATCGAGCAGGTCAACCAGGCGGTGACGCAGATGGATACCGTGACGCAGCAGAACGCGGCGCTGGTGGAAGAGGCCGCTGCTGCAGCAGGCTCGCTGGAGGAGCAGGCGCAGCGGCTGAAGGAGGCGGTGTCGACGTTCAGGCTGGCGGCGTAAGCGTAGCCTGTTTGTTTTCTCCCCTCTCCCGCAAGCGGGAGAGGGGAGCACCCCCCATCACAGCAGACGCTCACCGCGCCTTCAGGAACTCCCCCACCTCCAGCAACACCAGTTCGTTGTCGTCCGCCTTGTTCGGCTCGCGGCTGCTGCTGAAGGGCAGGTTGTTGTCGTTGCCCACCACGATATGCGTGGCGTCGACCACGTCGACGTTCTCGATGGTGAAGAACGGGAACGCCAGCACGCCATCGGTCAACGGCTTGCGCGCAAGCTTGGCCGGGTCGGCAATGCGCAGCAGGTCGATATAGCCGATCTTGCGCAGCGGCCCGCCGGCGTTGGCATCGCTCAGCTCGACCTTGTACACGCGCTTGAACTTCGCCACATCGTCAAAGCAGTCCGGGCGCTTCTGCCCGGCCGGACAGGCCTTGTCCGGCGTGCCTTCGCCGTTGTCGCGCTCGATGATAAGGCCGGTGGTGGCATTGAACATGTTGAAGTCGCCGATGGCGTGGCTGGCGCCTTCCAGTACGTACTTCCAGTGGCGGCCGGTCCAGGCCTGCTGCCTGACATCAAACTCCAGCACGCGCAGGTAGGGCTTGCCGCCTTCGTTCTCGTAGCCCTTGGCGGCCTCGTCCCACAGCGCGCCTTCCAGCAGCGCGTACAGCTTGCTGCCATCGGGCGAGGACGCCATGCCCTCGAAGCCCTTGGAGCGCCGCACCTGGAACTTCACGCTGCCGTCTGGCGCACCGGGCGCGGTGACGGCGGGATGGTCGGGCGAGCGCACCACCTTGCCGTCGACCTTGGTGTCGAACACGGCCAGCACCTTGCCGTCCAGGTCCGCCTTGATCAGGAACGGGCCGAACTCGTCGCCGATCCAGATCGCTCCGTCGGCGAACTGGAAGCTCTCCGTATCGAAATCCGACCCCGTCAGGTAGCGCTGCCTGGTGCCCTCGTGGACGATGCGGAACGGCACCTTCTGGTCCGGGTCGTGCAGGAAGATGGTCTTCAGGCGCTGCAGGCGGCCGCTGCCGAAGTCCACCTTGTAGTGGTTCAGGTACAGCATGAAGTCCGGCGAGTTGGCCTTGGCGCCGGCGCCGTTGTCGGTCAGCACCCAGAAGCTGCCGTCGGCCATGCGCTTGATGCCGGAATGCCCCTGTGCCGGCTGGCCGCGGAACGGCAGCGACACGCCGGTGGGGCGGCCATTGGACTTGCCTTCGACCGTGCCCGGCGTGTCCACGCGCTGCGCGGTGGTGAACTTACCGCTGACCTGCAGGTCAGCGGGCGCGTCCTTCGGCACGGCAAGCAGGGTCTGGGCCGGCAGCACCGCGTGGCCTGCCAGCCTGGCGGGGTAGGCGACAGGGGCCTGCGCCCACGCCTGCGCCGCGCCCAGGCAGCCCAGTGCGATGGCCGCCGGGGCCAGCAGCAAATGACGAGACATTGTGGTTTTCCTTGGCGTTGAAGAGGACAAAACCCTGCATTGTCGGCGCCAAGTTTGACAGAACTGTGATCCGTGGGGCGCACGGCCCCGGCATGTTGCGTCGCAGCGTAGATGCGATATGGGCACCGTGCCGGTGCAATCTGCGAACGATCATGCTGTGCGGGCGGGCCCAACGCGGCACCGGCATCCGGATTTCTGCCGATAGCCGCGCAAAAAGCAGTGGGTTTTCAGGCCCCTGAAAGCAAACTGAGGCAAAATTCTATTTTTCGCCTAGTATGCTGCCGCGCTGTGACCCAGCAGGCGGATGTCCTACCACCCGTTCGAGGATCTGAGAGAAGCAATGAGTACCCAGCAACCCACCATCATCTACACGCTGACCGACGAAGCTCCGCTGCTGGCGACCAGTGCGTTCCTCCCGATCATCCAGACCTTCACCAAGCCCGCCGGCATCAACGTCACCACCAGCGACATCTCGGTGGCGGGCCGTATCCTGGGCGAGTTCCCCGAATTCCTGACCGAAGCGCAGCGCGTGCCGGACAACCTGGCCGAGCTGGGCAAGCTGACCCAGCTGCCGGACACCAACATCATCAAGCTGCCGAACATCAGCGCCTCGGTGCACCAGCTGGTCAGCGCCATCCGCGAACTGCAGGGCAAGGGCTACAAGGTGCCGGACTATCCGGAAGATCCGAAGAACGACGAAGAAAAGGCAATCCAGAAGCGCTATTCCAAGTGCCTGGGCTCGGCCGTGAACCCGGTCCTGCGCGAAGGCAACTCCGACCGCCGCGCACCGGCAGCGGTCAAGAACTTCGCGCGCAAGCACCCGCACAGCATGGGCGAGTGGAGCATGGCCTCGCGCACGCACGTGGCGCACATGAAGCATGGCGACTTCTACCACGGCGAAAAGTCCATGACCCTGGACCGCGCGCGTGACGTCAAGATGGAGCTGGTCACCAAGAGCGGCAAGACCATCGTGCTCAAGCCCAAGGTCTCGCTGCTGGATGGCGAGATCATCGACAGCATGTTCATGAGCAAGAAGGCGCTGTGCGACTTCTATGAAGAGCAGTTCGAAGACGCGCGCAAGACCGGCGTGATGCTGTCGCTGCACGTCAAGGCGACCATGATGAAGGTGTCGCACCCGATCGTGTTCGGCCACGCCGTCAAGATCTTCTACAAGGAAGCCTTCGCCAAGCACGGCGCGCTGTTCGACGAACTGGGCGTGAACGTCAACAACGGCCTGGTCAACCTGTACGAGAAGATCGAGGCGCTGCCCAGCTCCAAGCGCGAAGAGATCATCCGCGACCTGCACGCCTGCCACGAGCATCGCCCGGAACTGGCGATGGTGGATTCGGCCAAGGGCATTTCCAACCTGCACGCGCCCAACGACGTGATCGTGGATGCCTCGATGCCGGCCATGATCCGCATCGGCGGCAAGATGTGGGGTGCCGACGGCCGTCCGAAGGACACCAAGGCCGTGATCCCGGAAAGCACCTTTGCCCGCATCTACCAGGAGATCATCAACTTCTGCAAGACCAACGGCAACTTCGACCCGACCACCATGGGCACCGTGCCCAACGTGGGCCTGATGGCGCAGAAGGCCGAAGAATACGGCTCGCACGACAAGACCTTCGAGATCGCCGAAGACGGCGTCGCCAACATCGTCGACCTGGCCACTGGTGAAGTGCTGCTGACGCAGGACGTCGAGCAGGGCGACATCTGGCGCATGTGCCAGGTCAAGGACGCGCCGATCCGCGACTGGGTCAAGCTGGCCGTGACGCGCGCGCGCAACTCGGGCATGCCGGCGGTGTTCTGGCTGGACCCGTACCGTCCGCACGAAGCCGAGCTGATCAAGAAGGTCGAGACCTACCTGAAGGACTACGATACCAACGGCCTGGACATCCAGATCATGTCGCAGGTGCGCGCCATGCGCTACACGCTGGAGCGCGTGATCCGCGGCCTGGACACCATCTCGGTGACCGGCAACATCCTGCGCGACTACCTGACCGACCTGTTCCCGATCATGGAACTGGGCACCAGCGCCAAGATGCTGTCGATCGTTCCGCTGATGGCCGGTGGCGGCATGTATGAGACCGGCGCCGGCGGTTCGGCTCCGAAGCATGTCAAGCAACTGGTGGAAGAAAACCACCTGCGCTGGGATTCGCTGGGCGAGTTCCTGGCGCTGGCGGTGTCGCTGGAAGACGTTGGCATCAAGACCGGCAATGCCAAGGCCAAGATCCTGGCCAGGACGCTGGATGCTGCCACCGGCAAGCTGCTGGACAACAACAAGAGCCCGTCGCCCAAGACCGGCCAGCTGGACAACCGCGGCAGCCAGTTCTACCTGGCGATGTACTGGGCGCAGGAACTGGCCGGCCAGTCGGAGGACGCCGAACTGGCCGCGAAGTTCGCGCCGCTGGCCAGGACGCTGACCGACAACGAGCAGAAGATCGTTGGCGAACTCGGCGCCGTGCAGGGCCAGCCGGTGGATATCGGCGGCTATTACATGCCGGAAGCCGACAAGCTCAGCGCCGCGATGCGCCCGAGCCAGACGCTGAACGCCGCGCTGTCGACCGTGACGGCCTGACCGGACTGGCCCGCTCGGCGGGCCGGCAGGTGTCGCAACCCCGGGCCCTGGCCCGGGGTTTTTCTTTGCGCCGCGGAAGGCGTTATGGCTGCTGCGCTTCCATATGGATGTCCCACCCCTGTTCCGGGCCGCTCTTCTGGTCCCGGTAGGTCCAGAGCGCGCCGCAGTCCTGGCAGACGAAGCTGCTGATGGTGACGGCGGCGGAGCCGGCGGGCTTGATGCGTCGGGTGTCGGTGATGCGCAGTGCCGCGTGCCCGGGGGCGCCGCGCACGTGGCGTTCAATGGCCTGGCAGGCAGTGCAGAGTGTCATCCGTGTCTGTTCCGTTCGATCGGCCACTGTAGCATGCTGGCGCCTTCGGGGCCGGAAGTGGGAGGGGTACATGCCGCATACACAGGATTTCGCCCGGCGAGACCCTCAACCCGCACTTTCCCCGTGATTTGGGCCCGATCCGGTGAAGTTCGTTGACACGCCTGGGTGGGGCCTGTATAAGGATGAGTGCAGGATCTTTCAAGCAGCAACCTAGAAGTCCAGGTGCTTGCCCACACGGCGCCACTTTTTCTCCTTGTGTCTTCCTTGATCGTCATGCCTTGCCGGCGCTTTTGCCGGTGAGAAAAAACTTATTGAGGAATCCAACATGGAAACCGGTACCGTCAAGTGGTTCAACGATTCGAAGGGTTTTGGCTTCATTACGCCTGATGCAGGCGGCAACGACCTGTTCGCGCACTTCTCCGAAATCCAGGGCAACGGCTTCAAGTCGCTGCAAGAAGGCCAGAAGGTGCGTTACGTCGCTGGCGTCGGCCAAAAGGGCCCGGCCGCGACCAAGATCGAGCCGATCTGAATCGCACCGACCTGAGTTGAGCTGAGCGCCGAGGCGCCAGTCCAATGAAAAAAGCTCCGCCAACGCGGAGCTTTTTTATTTCCGTTGCCGCAATTCCCCGCAACCGTGAAATAAAGCCACTGCTGGCGCGGCAACAAGCGTAGAGTGGGGGCAGGATCACCAAACGGCGGAGGCTGCCATGGATATCTATCCGGCTGCAACTTACAAGGGCTACGACCTCTATCCCCTTGTGTACAAGCACGCCGCCGAGCGCGTGTGGCCCGAGCCGCGGCCGGACCGTTCCTTCGATGCTGCCGTGGTGATCTGCCTGGAAGGCGAGTCGCCAGAAGGCATGCAGGCGCGCACGTTCCGCCTGGACGCCGCACCGTGGGATAACGTCGGTGGCGCGCGACGCGGTGCGTTGCGCTATGCCGAGGCCATCATCAATGGCGCGGTGCCGGGGGTGTCGGTAATAGCGGCCGGCGCGCCGATGGCATCCTGAAGCTCCGACGACGGGCCCTGGCGCCGTGGTGCATTTGCGCCGCTGACGCCCGCGCCGGGCCATGGCTCATGCCGTGCGCGTGATCCAATGAGTTCAGCAATCCTTCCCATCAGCGCGGCACGATGCCGCATGGAGATGTCGTGAGCGACAGCAGTCCCAGCCGCAGTCCCGGCAACACTGTTCCCGGCAGTACGCCCTTTGCCAGCTACAAGGGTTTCGATCTGTATCCCCTGGTTTATCGCCATCGGCCTGAGCAGGCCTGGCCGCGCACCAAGCCCGACAACAGCTTCCTCGCGTCGATCGTGATTTGCCGCGAGGGCTATCGCCCTGGCAGCGACCATGCGCGCGTGTACCCCATGAGCGAGTCGCGCTGGGAGAACATCGGCTCGGCGCGCCGCGGCGCGCTGCAGTTCGGCGAAGACATCATCAATGGCCTGGTCGCCGGCGAATCCGTGACGTCGATCTAGGTATCCGGTTCCGTAGCGCGGCCTGGTCACAGGCCAAGTTGCGGAGCGGGGAGACAGGCGCGGCGCTATCCGTCAGACTGCAAGGAGTCCGTTCATGGACATGCGTTCGGGATCATCTGGTTTTCTGTGCACTTTGCCCGGTGAGGGCAAAGGCATCACCTATCACGTTGCAGTCTGCTTTATCGATGCGGAGCGCCCCACCGGGGTGCTGTTCACCAGCTTCGTGGGTGTGGGGCGGCGGTCGTTCGGCGTGCTGGCCGAGCCAGGGGCCCTGCAGGGCCAGCTTGCCGCCAGCGGCGAGGTGCTGTGCCGCCTGGCCATTGGCCAGGTGGTACGCGACCAGTTGCACGACAAGGCGCGCGAAGGCGATGCGGTGCTGGACCTCGCCGCCGCGCCATGGGACGGCGAACTGAGGCCGGTCGGCGCGGGGCTCAGGACGGCCCGGCCGCATGTGCGCGTGCTTGGCTGAGGCCGCACGCAGTCGTCAAGCCAGGTCAGTCAGATCTGGAATACCGGGTCGCCGTGGCGCTCCAGCAGCGCTTCGATCAGCGCCATGTCGGTAATCTCGGGAGTACGGTCTTCAACCGCGCGCGACGGCCCGCAATAGGTGGCCGTTACGTGGCGCCTGACGGTCAGCACGCCGGAAGCGGGCGGTGCGACTTCAACCGCCTGCCACGGTGCATGCCGGTAACTGCCTGCCTGCCAGCCTTCGGGCGTCAGGTGCACGGCTTCCCATTCTTCGATGACGGACATGATCGGTTCTCCTTGATTGAGGGATGAATCGTTAGCGGGACGGCACGCGCCGGCGCGGCGCATGCCATGACGACGGCCTACGACTTGTGCCGGTAGTTGATGCGCCCCTTGGTGAGGTCATAGGGCGACATCTCCAGCGTGACGCGGTCGCCCGCCAGCACGCGGATGCGGTTCTTCTTCAGCCGCCCGGACGAATACGCCCAGACTTCGAAGCCGTTTTCCAGGATCACGCGGAAACGGTTGTCGGGCAGGACTTCCGACACCTTGCCGCCGAATTCGACCAGTTCTTCTTTTGCCAAGGAGGCTCCTTGCTGTAGCCGCGCCGCTTGTGCGCGAGCTGTTGTGACGGCCAACTGGACACCAACTGGCCGATGGGATGGGGCTTACGGTGCCTGGCTTACTGCTGGCGCAGGCGTGCTGCGGCGCGTTCGCCGGCACGGCGGGCGGACTGCCTGGCGCGGGCTTCAGAGCGGTGCGTGTCGTGGCGCATTGCCACGTTGGCGACGATGCGTTCGGCGCCATTGCGGTATTCCGCAATCATGTAGGTCGCGAACCAGAGGCCGGGTTCCTGCTGGATGGGATAGACGGAAACGGTGTAAGGGGTAGGGTTGACTCGATTCAATGTGATGCCTGTTCTGAGGCACGGCCGCAGGGGCGCGGAGCATCGTTCCGATGCAGGCGTCGCGCGGTGGCGGCCGTTCGCCGTTGCTGTAGGCCAGCGTCGGGCCCGCGCGGCTGCGCAGGCGTTGCATCTGGCGTGAAGTGGACCATGCCTGCGCAGGCCGATGCGCCAGGTACAGGAGCGATCGTTGCGGAGCGGACGTGCCGCTGGTCGGATAGGGTGGTGGGCCGTTCTGCATCGGCTGGCCCAAAGACGCATCGGGTGTACGCCCGATAAGCCGCCGCTAATGCTTTTGTGGGATTGTTTGCGGCTGGCGCACAGAGGTCGGGCGTTGCCGATCCGTGCATAGGATCCTGGATGATACCACTTCCGGGCCAATCCTGCCCGCGTGACGGGCAGTGCCCCTGGCGCGGCCGCCTTGCGATGCCTAGAGTTCGCTGATCTGCGCGAAGCGCTGCGACAGGAAGTCGATCAGTTCACGCACCGAAGGCAGCAGCCCGCGCCGTGACGGGAACACGGCGTGGATCACGCCGCCCCTGACCGACCAGTCCGGCAGGACTTTTACCAGCCGGCCATCGCGCAGCTGGTCGGTCATCATCATGACCGGCAGCTGCACGATGCCGGCACCGGCCACGGCCGCGGTGCGCAGCATGATCATGTCGTCGGTGACCAGGCGGGGCTTGTGGTGCAGCTCGGCGCTGGCGCCATCGGGGCCGTATAGCGACCAGGTGTGCGAGGGGCGCGGCGGCCCCAGGTCCAGCGTTGGCAGCGCGTTGAGGTCCGCGGGTGCCAGCAGCGGCCCATGGCCGGCCAGCAGCGCCGGGCTGGCCACGAAGCACCAGGCGCGCTCGGCCAGCACGCGCATCACCAGGTCGCTGTCTTCGAGTGGCGGCACGCGCACGCGGATGGCCAGGTCGATCCCCTCCGCCACCACGTCCACGCGCCGGTTGGTGGCTTCCAGGTGCACGATGACCTTGGGGTTGGCCGCCATGAAATCCGCAATCATGTCGCCCACCCGTGCGTGCAGCAGCGCCACCGGGCAGCTCATGCGCACCAGGCCGCTGGGTTCGGCGCGGGTTTGCTCGATCGCGCTCTCGGCCGCTTCGGCCTCCACCAGCATGGCCTTGCAATGGGCGTAGTACGTCTGCCCCAGTTCTGTCACGGAGAAGCGCCGCGTCGAGCGCTGGATCAGGCGCACGCCCAGGCGTTCTTCCAGCATCGCCACGCGCCGGCTCAGCTTGGACTTGGGTATGCCGAGCACGCGCCCGGCGGGCGCAAAGCCCTGGTGATCGACTACCTGCGCGAAGTAATACAGGTCATTCAGGTCGGGATGCAAGCGGGCGGCTCCTGTCGTCCTGCCAGTAGGACGCTGAGGGCAGATTTTCCATCCTAGCGATGCGATCTGCCAAGACCTATGCTTTGGCCACACGGTCGGCTTGAGGATTGCCCGGAGTCGCCGGTTTCGCCAACCGCATAGGAGAAAGCCAAATGACCACACCCGCGAATTTCAACGGCAAGCGTCCGGTACTGGATCCCGCCGATACGGCCATGCTGCTGATCGACCACCAGAGTGGCCTGTTCCAGACCGTTGGCGACATGCCGATGCCTGAGCTGCGCGCCCGTGCGGCCGCGCTGGCCAAGATGGCGACGCTGTGCAAGCTGCCCGTGATCACGACGGCATCCGTGCCGCAAGGCCCGAACGGCCCGCTGATCCCGGAAATCCACGAAAACGCCCCCCATGCCAAATACGTCGCGCGCAAGGGCGAGATCAACGCCTGGGACAACCCCGACTTCGTCGCCGCGGTGCGTGAGACCGGCAAGAAGACCCTGATCATCGCCGGCACCATCACCAGCGTGTGCATGGCATTCCCGTCGATCAGCGCGGTGGCTGACGGCTACAAGGTGTTCGCGGTGATCGATGCGTCGGGCACGTATTCCAAGATGGCGCAGGAAATCACCCTGGCGCGCGTCGTCCAGGCCGGCGTGGTGCCGATGGATACCGCCGCCGTGGCCTCGGAGCTGCAGCAGAGCTGGAACCGTCCGGACGCGCAGGAATGGGCCGAGGTCTACACGCAGATCTTCCCGGCCTACCGCCTGCTGATTGAAAGCTATCTCAAGGCGCAGGACGTCGAGAAGAAGCACGAGGTGCTGGACTCCCAGCGCTGACGCCTTGCCGGTAACGCACGGCATACCCAGGGGTACGCACGCGTGGCTCAAGCCAAGCGTGCGTACTTTTTTTGTTGACAGGAGCACACCATGAGCAAGCCCTACAAGCGCCTTGACAAGAGCCAGGCCGCAGTCCTGATGGTCGATCACCAGGCCGGCCTGCTGTCGCTGGTGCGGGATATCGAGCCCGACAAGTTCAAGAACAATGTGCTGGCACTGGCCGACCTGGCCAAGTACTTCAAGCTGCCGACCGTGCTGACCACCAGCTTCGAGGATGGTCCCAACGGACCGCTGGTGCCTGAGCTCAAGGCCATGTTCCCTGACGCGCCGTTCATTCCGCGCCCGGGCCAGATCAACGCCTGGGATAACGAGGACTTTGTTGCCGCGGTGCGTGCCACCGGCAAGAAGCAGCTGCTGATCGCCGGCGTGGTCACCGAAGTGTGCGTGGCCTTCCCGGCGTTGTCGGCGATCGAAGAGGGTTTCGAAGTCTTTGTCGTGACCGATGCCTCGGGCACCTTCAATGAAATCACGCGCGATTCGGCCTGGCAGCGGATGTCGGATGCTGGCGCGCAACTGATGACGTGGTTCGGTGTGGCTTGCGAACTGCACCGCGACTGGCGCAACGACATCGAGGGTCTGGGCACGCTGTTCTCGAACCATATTCCGGATTACCGGAATTTGATTACGGCGTACACGACGGTGAAGGGCAGCAAGTAAGCTACGTCCTTCAGCGCTGCCGGTTCGCTCCCTCTCCCGCAAGCGGGAGAGGGAGCGAACAACTGGCGGTTGACTTCTCTCAGGCCTCCTTCACAGTTCCTCGCACCGGCGCCGCAGCGACTTCCGCCTGCGCCGACGCCGACCTCCGGTGGTTGATCATCGACACCGCCCCCACTGCAATCACCGCCGGGATCGCCATCGCCATGAAGTTCTGCTGCAACGGCAACGACATCCCAACCAGCACGCCGATCACGATCGGTGCCAGGATGGCGCCGCTGCGTCCCACGCCGGACGCCCAGCCGATGCCGGTGCCGCGCACCGCCATCGGATAGAACTGGCCCGCATAGGCATAGGTGACGATCTGCGTGCCGATGGTGGAAGCACCTGCCAGGCCCACCACGACGAACAGCGCTGCGCTGGGCATCGGGTAGCCCAGCAGCGTGATCGACACTGCCGCCAGCGTGTACATGCCGATCAGCACATGCTTGATCGGCAAGCGGTCGGCCAGCCAGCCGCCGCCGATGGCGCCGAGCATGGCGCCGAAGTTCAGCACCAGCACGAAAGTCAGCGCCGAGCCCAGGCTGTAGCCTGCGCCGGCCATCAGCTTGGTCAGCCACGAGCTGAGCGCGTACACCATGAACAGGCACATGAAGAACGCCACCCAGAACATCACCGTGCTGAAGCCGCGGCCGTCCTGGAACAGGCGGCGGATCGGCGCGCTGCCGGCCTTGTCGTCCGCAGCCAGCGTAAAGACGTCGCCGGCTTGCGCGCGATGCGACGGCACCAGGCGCGATACCACGGATTGCAGAGCGTCGGTCTGGCCGGTGCGGAGCAGGTAGGGCATCGACTCCGGCAGCGAGCGCAGCACCAGCGGGACCAGCAGCACCGGCAGGCCGGCGGCGAGGAACACCGACTGCCAGCCATAGCTTTCGATCAGTCCCTTGCCCAGCAGCGCGGCCAGCATGCCGCCCACCGAATAACCGCTGAACATCAGCGTCACCAGCGTGCCGCGCAGCTTGCGCGGCGAGTACTCGGTCATCTGCGCCACCACGTTGGGCATCACGCCGCCGATGCCCAGGCCCGCCAGGAAGCGCGTGACGCTGAACGTCACCGGGTCGCTGGTAAAGCCCGCCGCCGCGGTGAAGACACTGAACAGCACGATGCAGATGGCGATGGCGCGCCTGCGGCCGATGCGGTCGGCCACGGTGCCGAGGAAGATCGCGCCGAACATCATGCCGAACAGCGCCGAGCTGACCATGAAGCCGGCGCTGGTTGCGGTCACGCCCATCTCTTTCATGATCGACGGCAGGGCGATGCCGGCCACGGCCAGGTCGTAGCCGTCGAAGATGATGATCAGCGCGCACCAGAACAGGATGAGCGCATGGAAGCGGTTGAAGCGGGCCTCGTCGGCCAGCTTGTGGACATCGATCTGACGCATGGTTTGTCTCCGGTATGGTGGTATGACGGGGCGGGCGGCGTTGCCGCTCACGCCGCCGCGACGGCGCGCTCTGCGGCGGCCTTCAGTTCGCGTTCGCGCAGCATGAAGCGCTGGATCTTGCCGGTGGCGGTCTTGGGCAGCGTATCGACGAACTCGATCGCGCGCGGGTACTTGTAGGCGGCCAGCCGCTCCTTGACGAAGGCCTTCAGTTCGCCGTCGCCAAGCTGCGCGCCCGCCTTCAGCACCACGAAGGCCTTGGTCTTGACCAGTCCTTCATGGTCAGGTACGCCGATCACCGCGGCCTCCAGCACTGCCGGGTGCTGCACCAGCGTGGCCTCGACCTCGAACGGCGAAACGTAGATGCCGCTGACCTTGAGCATGTCGTCGCTGCGCCCGGCGTAGCTGTAGGTGCCATCCGGGTTGTGCACGTATTTGTCGCCGCTCTTGGTCCAGCCGCCGCGGAAGGTCTCGCGCGACTTCTCGCGGTTGGCCCAGTACATCAGCGCGGCGCTGGGGCCCTGGATATAGAGGTCGCCGATCTCGCCGTCGGGCACCGGGCGTCCTTCTTCGTCGCGCAGCTCGATGGCGTAGCCCGGCACCGGCCAGCCGGTGGTGCCGTAGCGCACCTGGCCGGGGCGGTTGGACAGGAAGATATGCAGCATCTCGGTGGAGCCGATGCCGTCGATGATCTCGCAGCCGAAATGCGCGGTGAAGCGCTGGCCGATATCGGCGGGCAGGGCCTCGCCGGCGGACGAGCACAGCCGCAGCGTGACCTCGGCGCGCTGCGGCAGCGCCGGCGAGGCGAGCATGCCGGCGTATCCTGTCGGCGCACCGAAGAACACCGTTGGCCGGTGTTGCAGCCAGCGGCGGAAGGTGGCCTCGGGTGTGGGCCGCTCGGCCATCAGCACCACGGTGGCGCCCACGCTGAGCGGGAAGCTGAGGCCGTTGCCCAGCCCGTAGGCGAAATACAGCTTGGCCGCAGAGAAGCAGACGTCCTGCTCCTGCAAGCCGAGCACCGGGCCTGCATAGAGCGCCGCGGTCCAGTACGGGTTGCCGTGGCTGTGCACCACGCCCTTGGGCTGGCCGGTCGAGCCGGACGAGTAGAGCCAGAAGCCGGGGTCGTCGCAACTGGTGGCGGCAGGCGCCTGCAACGGCGTTTGCGCGGCAAGCAGCGCATCCAGCGCCGTCATGCCATCGGGCAGAGGCTCATGCGCACGGGACACGAACACTTGCCCGACTTCATGCCCCGGACGGGCCAGCGCCTCCTGCAGCACGGGCAGCAGCGCGGCCGACACCAGCACAGCCTGCGCGCGGCTGTGCTGCAGCATATAGCTGTAGTCGTCGGCGGTCAGCAGCGTGTTGACGGCCACCGGGACGATGCCGGCGTACATCGCGCCCAGGAAGCAGACCGGCCAGTCGCTGCAGTCGTGCATCAGCAGCAGCACGCGTTCCTCGCGGCGGATGCCGGCGCCGAGCAGCGCCGCGGCCAGGCGCCGCACCTGCTGCGCCAGTTCGCCGTAGGTGAGCTGGCCGTCGTCATCGATATAGGCGACCTTGCCGGCGCGCCCGGCATTGCAGCCGAGCAGGTGCCCGGCAAAGTTGAAGGACGTGCCGGGTGGCCGGACGGGTGGTTCTGCGGGCGTGGCGGTCATGGGTGTCTCCCCGTTGCTGGTGTACGGTGTGCCGCGCGCCGCCATGCGGACGTGGCGGCGCGGTGAAGCGGGTTGGCTTGAACGGTCAGGCGAGTTCGTCGAGCACCGCGGTACTGGCCTGAATGGCGCTGCGCCGGTGATAGAAGTGCAGGGCGCGCAGTCCGCCCAGTTCCTCGCCGCCGCCGGCGCGGCCGGGGCCGCCATGCAGCGATTGCGGCATGACGTTGCCGTGGCCGGTGTGCAGCTGCGCCACGTCGGGCGAGATCACATGCACGCGGCCATGGCTGTCGGCCAGCTCGACGGCGGCCGCACCGAGCGCGGCCGCGTCGCTGCCATAGAGCGATGCCACCAGCGAGCCCTGTCCACGGCGCACGAGTGCCAGTGCGTGGGCGGTATCCCGATAGGGCAGCAGCGTGGCCACCGGGCCGAACACTTCGGTGTCGTGCACCGCGGCGGCGGCGTCCGCATCGGCCACGCCCAGCAGCGTCGGGCCGATGCAGCAGGCCACCGCCGGATCGGCATCGACCAGCGCCTGCTGCGTGCCGTCATGCAGCACCTGTGCGTGCTTGCGCAGGGTTGCCAGCCCGTCTTGCACGGCGTTGAACTGCGCACGGCTGACCAGCGCACCCATGCGCACCGTATCGTTGCGCGGGTTGCCCACGGTCACTTTCGACAGCCGTGCGCCGATCGCCTCGGCGGCCAGGCCATACAGCGCTTCAGGCACGAACACGCGCCGGATCGCGGTGCATTTCTGGCCGGACTTGACCGTCATCTCGCGCACGACTTCCTTCGCCAGCAGGTCGAAGGCGGCGGTATCGGGGCCGTCCTGCGGCAGCAGCACGGCGGAATTGATGCTGTCCGCTTCGATATTCACGCGAACAGAGCGTTGCGCGATGGCGGGATGCGAGCGGATCACCGCGGCCGTATCGGCCGAACCGGTGAACGACACCACGTCAAAGGGCTGCAACTGGTCCAGCAGGCCGGCCGAGCTGCCGCACACCACCGACAACGCGCCGGCCGGCAGCGCCCCGGCCTCGACCACGTCGCGCACCATGCGCTGGGTCAGCCAGGCGGTGGCGGTAGCGGGTTTGACGATCACCGGCACGCCGGCCAGCAATGCCGGCGCCGTCTTCTCCCACAATCCCCAGCTCGGGAAGTTGAAGGCATTGATAAACAGCGCCACGCCGCGCGTCGGTACCAGCACGTGCCGGGACTGGAACAACGGGTCCTTGCCCAGCCGCGCGGCCTCGCCATCCGGCAGGTAGTGCCGGTCGCCGAGCGTATCGCCCAGCCTGGCGTAGGTGCCCAGCGTGAAGATGCCGCCGTCGATGTCGACTGCGGAGTCGTTCCTGACGGTGCCGCTGTTGGCCGTGGCGATGTCGTAATAGGCATCGCGATTGGCCTGCAGCACCTTGACGATGTCAGCCAGCAACGCGGCACGCTGGCGATAGGTCAGCGCGCGCAGGGCCGCGCCGCCCTGTTCGCGGGCAAAGGCGAAGCCGGCAGCGAGGTCCAGCCCGGTGGCGTCAACGCGCACCAGTTCGTCGCCCAGCACGGGATCGAACAAGGGCGTGCCGGCACCGCTGCCGGCCTGCCACTTGCCGCCGAGATAGTTGGATAGCAATTCAGTCATCGGGAATCTCAGCGCGTGAAGTCGATGCGGCCTTCCGGCAGCAGGTAGAGCACCAGCGCGCGGCCGTTGCTGACGGTGGGGCGGTGGGCGCTGCCCGGCGGGCATACCAGCCAGCCGGCGGGGCGGCCGTCGAACTGCGCGTCGCCCTCGAGCGGCATGATCAGGTCGATCTCGCCGTTGGGATGGGTGTGATGCGGGCCGGCAATGTCCTGCATCTCGACCACGTCGACGGAAAAGCCGTGCAGGTCGTCGGCCGGCTTGAAGATGCGGCCGTAGCGGATGCCGCCGCCTTCGCGGTCGCACAGCCAGCCTTCGGCCACGCCGGCCTGGCAGGCGTCCTTAAGTTGCTGGTAGGTGGGGCTGCCGGCGCCGTGCTCGGCATTGAGCCAGGCATCGAGTGCGGCATCCAGCGGACGGCCTGCCAGTTGCGCGGTGAACTGCGCGATCTGGCTGCGGAATTCTGTGGGGGACATAGTGGGGGGCTCCGTCTGGTTCGCCAGTTGCCATCACTGGCTTCATGCATTATTGTGCATGTATGAAAAATAGAGCCGCGCCGAAATCATGTCAAGCACTATATTGCATGAATCTGGGTTAACCCCGGAAGTCGACCTGCATCATGATTCAGATGCACGTGCTGCCAACGGCACTGACAAGAACCCGTTTCTGGTCGCGCTGGGCGAGCGTGTGCGCGAGTTGCGCGCCTGCCGCGGCCTGACCCGAAAGGCCGCCGCGCAGGCCGCCGGCGTGTCGGAGCGGCACCTGGCCAACCTGGAATACGGCAGCGGCAACGCTTCCATCCTGGTGCTGCAGCACATTGCCGATGCGCTGCAGTGCTCGCTGGCCGGGCTGCTGGGCGACATCACCACGTCGTCGCCTGAATGGATCCTGTTGCGCGAACTGCTGGAGCACCGCGACGAAGCCACGCTGCGGCGCGTGCGCATTGCCGTGGGCGAGATGCTCGGCACGGGTGGCGAGAATGCCGGCCAGGCCGCGCGCAGCCCGCGTGTGGCGCTGATCGGGCTGCGCGGCGCCGGCAAGAGCACGCTGGGCGGGATGCTGGCCGAAGACCTCGACTTCCCCTTTATTGAGCTGAGCCGCGAGATCGAGAAGTTTGCCGGCTGCAGCATCTCGGAGATCCAGGGCCTGTATGGCATGAACGCCTATCGCCGCTACGAGCGGCGCGCGCTGGAAGAAGCCATCCAGATCTATCCCGAGGCCGTGATCGCCACGCCCGGCGGCCTGGTCTCTGATCCGGCCACCTTCAACCTGTTGCTGGCCCACTGCACCACAGTCTGGCTGCAGGCGGAGCCGGAAGACCATATGGAGCGGGTGCGCGAGCAGGGCGACTTCCGCCCGATGGCGGCCAGCAAGGAGGCGATGGAGGACCTGCGCCATATCCTGGCCGGGCGCGCGGCCTTCTATTCCAAGGCGGAGTTCTCGCTGGACACCAGCGCTCAGCCGCTGGAACCCACATTTGCCGCGCTGCGCGAGCTGGTACGCCAGGCCTTGCGCATGCCGTTGTGACGGCAGGGGCGCAATAACCCGGCATCAGGAGCGGTGACCCGCACCTCTTGAAGGATCTGCACAATAGTGCTTGCATGAAATCTGGTTGATGAACTATAGTTCGTGTCACCAGATTCCTGTTCATGCATGATAGTGCAGTTTCGCAGAGGAGACACCGCCGTGACCATCGCCCCCCGCGTCGATTACCAGACCGCCCCCGCCCAATACAAACACCTGAAGCTGACGTTCGACGGCCCCGTCGCCACGCTGGCGGTGGACATCGACGAGAACGCCGGCCTGCGCCCCGGCTACAAGCTCAAGCTCAACAGCTATGACCTCGGCGTCGACATCGAACTGAACGACGCGCTCAACCGCGTCCGCTTCGAGCACCCGGAAGTGCGCACCGTGGTCGTCACCAGCGGCAAGGACAAGGTGTTCTGCTCCGGCGCCAATATCTTCATGCTGGGCGTCAGCAGCCATGCGTGGAAGGTCAACTTCTGCAAGTTCACCAACGAGACCCGCAACGGCATCGAGGACTCGTCGCAGCACAGCGGCCTGAAGTTCCTGGCCGCGGTCAACGGCGCGTGCGCCGGCGGCGGCTATGAACTGGCGCTGGCCTGCGACGAGATCCTGCTGGTGGACGACCGCTCGTCGGCCGTGAGCCTGCCGGAAGTGCCGCTGCTGGGCGTGCTGCCGGGCACCGGCGGCCTGACCCGCGTGACCGACAAGCGCCATGTGCGCCATGACCTCGCCGATATCTTCTGCACCACCACCGAAGGGGTGCGCGGCCAGCGTGCCAAGGACTGGCGCCTGGTCGACGATATCGCCAAGCCCGCCGTGTTCGCGCAGAAGGTGCAGGAGCGCGCGCTGGCGCTGGCCGCGCAGAGCGATCGTCCGGCCGATGCGCAGGGCGTGGCGCTCGAGCCGATCGAGCGGACGATCGAAGCGGATGCGCTGCGCTATATGCATGTGACGGTCGAGATCGATCGCGCCGGCCGTACCGCGACCTTTACCGTGAAGGCACCCGTCGGTGCGCAACCGCAAAGCATCGAGGAGATCGTCGCCGCCGGCGCCGCCTGGTACCCGCTGCAACTGGCACGCGAACTGGAAGACGCGATCCTGTCGATGCGCACCAATGAACTGGACATCGGCACCTGGCTGATCAAGACCAGCGGCGACGCCGCCGCGGTGCTGGCCACCGACGCCGCGCTGCTGGCGCACAAGGACCACTGGCTGGTGCGCGAGACCATCGGCCTGCTGCGCCGCACGCTGAGCCGCCTGGATGTGTCGTCGCGCAGCCTGTTCGCGCTGATCGAGCCGCAATCGTGCTTTGCCGGCACCTTCCTGGAACTGGCGCTGGCCTGCGACCGCAGCTACCACCTGGCGCTGCCGGACGACGAGGAGCGCGCGCCGAAGATCACCGTGGCGGAAGTCAATTTCGGCCTGTACCCGATGGCCACCGGCCAGAGCCGGCTGGGCCGCCGCTTCTACGACGAGCAGCCCGCGCTGGACGCGGTGCGCGCCAAGGCCGGCCAGCCGCTGGATGCCGATGCCGCGTATGCGCTGGGCCTGGTCACCGCCAACCCCGACGACATCGACTGGACCGACGAAGTGCGCATCGCGCTGGAAGAGCGCGTGGCGATGTCGCCCGATGCGCTCACCGGTATGGAAGCCAACCTGCGCTTCAACGGCCAGGAAAACATGTTCACCCGCATCTTTGGCCGCCTGACCGCATGGCAGAACTGGATCTTCCAGCGCCCCAACGCGGTGGGCGACAAGGGTGCGCTCAAGGTCTACGGCAAGGGCGACAAAGCCGCCTTCGACTGGAACCGCGTCTGATCCAGCCTTACACGACAACCGAATCGTCCCCTGAAGGAGACCACAATGTCCGGCATCAACTACAGCGACAAGATCCCCAACAACGTCAACCTGAGCGAAGACCGCACCCTGCAGCGTGCGCTCGAGCAATGGCAGCCCAACTACCTGAGCTGGTGGAACGACATGGGGCCGGAAGGCTCGCACAGCCATGACATTTATCTGCGCACCGCGATCAGCGTCGATCCGCAGGGCTGGGCCCACTTCGGCCACGTCAAGATGCCGGACTACCGCTGGGGCATCTTCCTGAACCCGGCCGAGGCCAACCGCAAGATCCATTTCGGCGACCACAAGGGCGAAGACGCCTGGCAGGACGTGCCCGGCGAATACCGCGCCAACCTGCGCCGCATCATCGTGACGCAGGGCGATACCGAACCGGCGTCGGTCGAGCAGCAGCGCCACCTGGGCCTCACCGCCCCCAGCATGTACGACCTGCGCAACCTGTTCCAGGTCAACGTGGAAGAGGGCCGCCACCTGTGGGCGATGGTCTACCTGCTGCACAAGTACTTCGGCCGCGACGGCCGCGAGGAGGGCGAGGCCCTGCTGGAGCGCCGCAGCGGCCAGCAGGACAATCCCCGCATCCTGCAGGCGTTCAACGAACAGACCCCGGACTGGCTGTCGTTCTTCATGTTCACCTACTTCACCGACCGCGACGGCAAGTTCCAGCTGTGCGCGCTCGCGGAAAGCGCCTTCGATCCGCTGGCGCGCACCACCAAGTTCATGCTGACCGAAGAAGCGCACCACATGTTCGTGGGCGAGTCCGGCGTGTCGCGCGTGATCCAGCGCACCTGCCAGGTGATGAACGAACTCAAGACCGACGATCCCGCCAAGCTGCGCGCGGCCGGCGTGATCGACCTGCCGACGCTGCAGCGCTACCTGAACTTCCACTACAGCGTCACCATCGACCTGTTCGGCGCCGATGAGTCGAGCAACGCCGCCACCTTCTACAGCACCGGCCTCAAGGGCCGCTACGAAGAAGGCAAGCGCATGGACGACCACGTGCTCAAGGGTCAGACCTACCGCATCCTGCAGGCGCAGAACGGCCAGCTGACCGAGAAGGAAGTGCCGATGCTCAACGCGCTCAACGAAGTGCTGCGCGACGACTACATCAAGGACAGCATGGGTGGTGTGGAGCGCTGGAACAAGGTCATCGAGAAGGCCGGCATCCCGTTCCGCCTGAAGGTGCCGCACAAGGCCTTCCACCGCAATATCGGCGCGCTGGCGGGTGTCAAGGTATCGCCGGACGGCCGCGTGATCTCCGACGCCGAATGGCGCGACTTCCGCGACCAGTGGCTGCCCAGTGAAGGCGACCGCGCCTTTGTCGCCAGCCTGATGGGCCGCGTGGTCGAGCCGGGCAAGTTCGCCAACTGGATCGCGCCGCCGGTGATGGGTATCAACCGCCAGCCGGTGGATTTCGAGTACGTGCGGTTCAACTGAGCCACGGCCTTACCCTTTGCTCCCTGTTTGCTCCCCTCTCCCGCTTGCGGGAGAGGGGCCGGGGGAGAGGGCAGGCGCGTCCATGAAGCGCCGCTGCAACAACGACCCTCACCCCGAACGCCCCTGATCCTGTGGAGACCGCCATGGACATGGCAGAAATTCAAGTCATCAAGCAGCACCTGATCGATCCCGAGATCTGCATCCGCTGCAACACCTGCGAAGCCACCTGCCCGGTGGGCGCGATCACGCACGACTCGCGCAACTACGTGGTCGATGCCGACAAGTGCAACCTGTGCATGGCCTGCATTTCCCCGTGCCCGACCGGCTCGATCGACAACTGGCGCGCCATGCCGAAGCTGCGCGCCTACAGCATCGAAGAGCAACTCAGCTGGGACACGCTGCCGGAAGAGCTGACGCCCGAGCAACTGGCCGACCTGGCGCCCGGCGCCGAGCTGCAGACCGCCGCGCCGGAGATTCCCGCCGCGTCGCCGCTGGCCGGCACCGGCGAAGACGCCGTCAACAGCGCCCGCTACGGCGCCACCGTGCCGCCGTGGTCCGCCGCGCATGCCTACACCAACCTGTATGGCGCCAAGTCCGCCAACAAGACCATCACCGCTACCGTGACCGGCAATGTACGCGTGACCGAAGTGGGGCGCGAGTACGACACGCACCACATCGTGCTGGACTTTGGCGCGACCCCGTTCCCGGTGCTGGAAGGCCAGTCCATCGGCATCGTGCCACCGGGCACCGACGCCGGCGGCCGCCCGCACCATGCCCGCCAGTACTCGATCGCCAGCCCGCGCAACGGCGAGCGTCCCGGTTACAACAACCTGTCGCTGACCATCAAGCGCGTGCTGCAGGACCATGACGGCAACCCGGTGCGCGGCGTGGCCTCCAACTACATGTGCGACCTGAAGGTTGGCGACAAGGTGGAGGTGATCGGCCCGTTCGGCGCCAGCTTCCTGATGCCGAACCACCCGCGCTCCAACATCGTGATGATCTGCACCGGCACCGGCAGCGCGCCGATGCGGGCCATGACCGAATGGCGCCGGCGCTTGCGCAAGGCCGGCAAGTTCGACGGCGGCAAGCTGATGCTGTTTTTCGGGGCGCGCACGCAGGAGGAGCTGCCGTATTTCGGCCCGCTGCAGAACCTGCCCAAGGATTTCATCGACATCAACCTGGCGTTCTCGCGCACGGCGGGGCAGCCGAAGCGCTACGTGCAGGACCTGATGCGCGAGCGCGCGGCGGACCTGGCAGCGTTGCTGGCGGGTCCCGATACCTGCTTCTATGTGTGCGGGCTAAAGAGCATGGAAGAGGGCGTGGTGCTGGCGCTCAGGGACGTCGCGCAGCAGGCGGGGCTGCAATGGGAGGCGCTGGCTGAAGGGTTGAAGCGGGAAGGGCGGCTGCATCTGGAAACGTACTAGATGCAGCCGCGGGCGCGAACCCCTCAATCCGTATCCTGCTGCGCCTTGTGTTTCGATGCCATCTTGTCCTGCTGCGCCGGCGGCACGTTGTCGTAGTGGCTGAACTGGATGGTATAGCTGCCGTGGCCGCCGGTGATGCTGTTCAGCCGTGACTGGTAGTCGTTGAGCTCGGACAGCGGCACCTGGCCGGCCACCACCACGGCGTTGCCGACCGCGGTGCGCGTGCCGTGGACCTGGCCGCGCTTGGTTGAGAGGTCGCCGATGATGTCGCCCATGGCTGTGCCCGGCGCCGTCACCTCGATGTCGACGATCGGTTCCAGCACGCTGGGCCTGGCCTTGAGCACCGCGTCGATAAAGGCCTTGCGCCCGGCGGTCGCGAACGCGACTTCCTTGGAATCGACCGGATGGCTCTTGCCGTCATACACGGTCACGCGCACGTCCTGCATCGGGAAGCCCGCCAGCGGGCCGCTGTCCAGCACCTGGCGGATGCCTTTTTCCACGGCGGGAATGAACTGGCCGGGAATCGCGCCGCCCTTGACCGCATCGACAAAGTCGAAGCCCTCGCCGCGCGCCAGCGGCTCCACGCGCAGCATCACTTCACCGAACTGCCCGGCGCCGCCGGTCTGCTTCTTGTGCCGGTGATGGCCCTCGGCCTTGCCGCCGATGGTTTCGCGATAGGCAATCTTGGGCGGGCGCGTCACCACCTCCAGCTTGTATTGCTCGGTCAGCCGCTCCAGCGCGCAGCGCAGATGGAATTCGCCCAGGCCGAACACCACGGTCTCATTGGTGCCAACCGGATGCTCGACGCGCAGGCACGGGTCTTCCGCGCTGAGCTTGTGCAGCACTTCGGCCAGGCGCTGCTCGTTGCCGCGCCGCGCCGGTTCGATCGCCAGCCCGTAGATGGGAGTTGGGAACTCCAGCGGCGTCAGGTGGATATTGCCGTCCTCGGTGGCGTCGTGCAGCACGGCATCGAAGCCCAGTTCGTCGACCTTGGCCACCGCGCAGATATCGCCCGGGCCGGCCCGCGGGATCTCCTGGGTCTCCTTGCCCTGCAGCCGCAGCAGGTGCGCCACCTTGAACGGCTGGCGCCCGTCGCCGATATAGAGCTGGCTGTCGCGCGTGACCGTGCCCTGGTGGATGCGGAACACCGCCAGCTTGCCGACATAGGGGTCGATCACCACCTTGAAGACATGGGCCAGCACGTGCTTGTCAGGCACGGGCTCGGCGCGCACGGCCTTGCGGTGTTCGCTGCCATCGCCCGTATCGCGATAGAACAGCGGCGGATTGCCTTCAGTCGGGTTGGGCAGCAGTTGCACGAACACGTCGAGCAGTTCCGTGATGCCGGCGCCGGTGGCGGCCGAGGTAAAGCAGATCGGCACCAGGTGGCCTTCGCGCAGCGCGCGCTCGAATGGCGCGTGCAGCTGCTCCGGCGTGATCGCCTCGCCTTGTTCCAGGTACAGCTCCATCAGTTCGGGATCGATCTCGATCACCTGGTCGATCAGCGCATCGTGGGCGGCGGGAACAGATAAAAAATCCGACTCGCCGGCCGGATTGAAGAAGCAGTCCACCACCTGGCTGCCGTTGCCGGCAGGCAGGTTGATCGGCAGGCATTCCTTGCCAAAGGCCTCCTGGATGTCCGCAAGCAGCGCGGGCAGGTCGACCTTGTCGCCGTCGATGCCGTTGACGATGATCATCCGGCACAGCTGGCGCGCCTGCGCCCACGCCATCGCGCGGCGCGTGGTCATCTCGATGCCGGTCTGGGCATTGATGACGATGGCGGCGGTTTCCACCGCCGCCAGCGCGCTGATGGCGAGGCCGGAGAAGTCGGGATAACCGGGGGTGTCAAGCAGGTAGATGCGGGTGTCGCGGTAGTGCAGGTGGGCGGCGGCGGTGGTGAGCGAGCGTTTGTACTTGCGCTCGAGCGGGTCGCTGTCGCACACCGTGGAACCGCGTTCGACGCTGCCGGGCGTGTGCAGGGCACCGCCCTTGTGCAACAGCGCTTCGACCAGCGAGGTCTTGCCGCACCCCGCGTGCCCTAGCAAGGCGACGGTGCGGATGGCATCGGGACTATCGTGCATGGTGGCTCTCGTCCGGCAATGGCTGTCCGGGAATTATTGGCGAAATTCGCCGGAAGCGACATACGCGGATGCCCGACTCGGTGCATTGCCTGACGCAAGATGGCCCGCAAGTGGCGAAGCCGGCGCTCGGTCGGCCTCGTTTCGCGTTTCGCACGGCATGCCCGCATTGCAGCAAACCGTGCGCTGGTGCGCTGCAGCAAGATCAGCGGCGCACGTCGTCGTGGTCGGTCGACACCGCCAGCGCCTGCCACGCGGCCAGTTCGCTTTCCACCTTGCGGTTCTTCTCGGTGATGCGGTAGACCGTGTCCGAGCCCAGCGGCAGCCGCACTGGCGGGGTTTCGCTGTCGGCCAGGGTCAGCAGGGCTGCCGCCAGCTTGGCCGGGTCGCCGGGCTGCTGGTGGTTGGCCGAAGCCATGTGCTCGCGCATTGCCCCGACCGTATCGGCATATGCGGCGATCTCGGTGCGCACGCGCACCAGCGAGCTGGCATCGAGGAAGTCGGTGCGGAAGAAGCCCGGCTCGACCACGGTGGCGCGGATGCCCAGCGGCGACAGTTCCGCATCGAGCGCTTCGGTCAGGCCCTCCACCGCGAACTTGGTGGCGCCATAGACGCCCCAGCCGGGATACGCGGCGTAGCCACCGATCGACGAAATGTTGAGGATGCGGCCGCTGCGCTGACGGCGCATCTGCGGCAGCACCGCACGCGTCACGGTCAGCACGCCGAACACGTTGGTGGCGAACTGCTGCTCGACTTCCTCTGCGGAGGCCTCTTCGACCGCGCCGAGCAGGCCGTAGCCGGCGTTGTTGACCAGCACGTCGATGCGGCCGAAGCGGGCCACGGCGGCCTCGGCGGCGGCGATGGCCTGCGCTTCGTTGGTGACGTCCAGCGCCACGCCCACCAGGTTATCGTGCTCGCCCAGTGCGGCGGTGATGGTTTCCGGGCGGCGCGCGGTGGCGACGACCCGGTCGCCGCGTGCCAGCGCGGCACGGGTCAGTTCCAGGCCGAAGCCGCGCGAAGCGCCGGTGATGAACCAGACCTTGCTGGCAGCGTTGATGGCGGTGTTGGTGGTGTTGGCGGACATGGTGAATCTCCTTTCAGGGTGCTCGGTTTGACTGCGATGTCTGATGGCGGGGGCCACGGAGACAAATTTAGGCCGGCAACGCCCACAACACTAGGCGGTGCAATCGCGTTTCAATGACAACTATTAGTTTGGAATGGATGTCCGGCGCATCGATTGAGGAAACCTCAACCGTATGGCAGACTCCCCGGCATGGACAAACTGCCCCCACTGAACGCGTTGCGCGCCTTCGAGGCCGCCGCCCGGCACCTCAGCATCACCACGGCCGCCGAGGAGCTGCATGTCACCCCCGGCGCCGTCAGCCGCCAGATCCGCGCGCTGGAGGACGGGCTGGGCGTGCAGCTGCTGCATCGCGGCCACCGCCAGATCTCGCTCACGCGCACCGGCGAGGACTACTACCGCGCCGTGACCAGGGCGATGGACGACCTGCGCGAGGCCACGCGGCGATTGAGCAAGCGCGCCAAGCGCAAGCAGCTGAAGGTGCGCGCCTACACCACCTTTGCCATGCGCTGGCTGATCCCGCGGCTGTCGAGCTTCCATGCCGCCAATCCCGGCATCGAGGTGCTGCTGACGGCGTCGCTCGATCCGGTCGACTTCCGCAAGGAAGACATCGACGGCGCGATCAGGCTGGGTGACGGCAAGTGGAGCGGCGTGAATACCTACCGGCTCGTGTCGAACATCCTGGTGCCGGTATGCAGCCCGGGGCTGCTGGAGGGCGGGCCGAAGGTGAAGAAGCCCGCCGACCTGCAGCACCAGACCCTGCTGCACTCGATCGCGCGGCCCGACGATTGGGCCCACTGGCTCAAGGCCGCGCGCGCCGACAAGGAGGTCGATGCGCGCAGCGGCATGACCTTCCAGAGCTCGGCCATGGCCTATGCGGCCGCGGCAGAAGGGCAGGGCTTCGCGATCGCGCAGCGCTTCCTGGTGGCGGCGGATCTCGACGCCGGCCGGCTGGTGGCGCCATTCCGCCAGACTGTGGACATGGGCGACTTCACCTACTACCTGCTGACGCCTGCCGATCGCAAGGAGAGCCCGAGCATGGCAGTGTTCCGGCAATGGCTGCTGGCGCAGTTTGACACTCAGGGTTGAGCGCGCTCACGATGCCGCCGCGACCACGTGTCGCTTTTCCTCGATATCGCCGCAGCGGATAGCGCCCCGAGACGACAGCGCGGCGATTTCGTCGCGGCTGTAGCCAAGCTCGCCCAGCACCGCCTGCGTATGCTGTCCGCAAGCTGGTGCCGGCCGCGATGGCAACGCGTTCTCCTGAGCGCTGTTGATCGGGAATCCCGGCATGCGGATCTCGCCCAGCGTGTCGTGCCGGACGCGCTGCACCATGCGGTTGGCGGCCACCTGCGGATGCGCCATGACGTCCTCGTAGGTCGCCACGGGGGCGCACAGAATGTCGGCGTCCTGGAGCAACGCCAGCCATGTGTCGGTCGCGCGGGTGACGAAGGCACTGGTCAGCACCTCCACCATTGCCGCGCGATTGACCACGCGCAGCGGTGAAGTCGCAAAGCGCGGATCGTCGGCCAGTTCGGGCCGGCCCAGCACATCGCACAACCGGCGCCAGCGCTCGGGCATATAGGCGGCCACCATGACCCAGCCATCGGCGGTGCGGAAGGCCTGGTTGGGCGCTGAGTAGGGCGCCGCGCTGCCCACACGTTCCGGCAGTTGCCCGTCGGCGCAGTAGCTGGTGATGGACGACTGCTGCAGCGCCAGCGCCGCATTGAGCAGGTTGACGTCGAGATGGCCGCCCAGGCCGTCGCGGGCCCGCTGCGCGAGCTTCGCCAACACGCCCACGGAGGCCACGTAGCCGGTCATCACGTCGACGACCGGCGCCTGCACCTTGCACGGCTCGCCGTCGGGCAGGCCGATCAGGCTCATCAGGCCGGAATCCGCCTGCATGATGCCGTCGACGCCGGCGCGGCTCGCATATGGTCCCTCCTGCCCGTAGGCGGAGATCGAGCAGTAGATCAGCGCGGGGTGTTCGTCCGCCAGTTGCGCATGGCCAAGGCCGAGGCGTTCCATCACGCCGGGCCGCATGCTTTCCACCACGATGTCGGCACCCACGATCAGGCGGCGGGCCACGGCCACGCCGTCGGCGGACTTCAGGTCGAGCGCCACGCCCAGCTTGTTGCGGTTGAAGCCGTGAAACAGCGCGCTGTCGTCGCCGAGCCAGCCGGGCCCCAGCCCGCGGCCCATCTCACCGCCCGGCGGCTCCACCTTGATGACCCTCGCGCCCATGTCGGCCAGCAGCATGGTGCAGGTCGGCCCGGCGCCGATCTGCGTGAAATCGATGACGGTCAGGCCGTCCAGTGCGTCGCGCAACATGTCATGCCTCCGGTAGGGTGCGGGATCGTTTGAACGTGCCTTGCGCGGTCGCCACCAGCACGCCGGCATCGGTGGTCAGCTCCGCCGAGGCGAAGTACAGGCTCTTGCCGGCGCGGGTGAGTTGCGCCGTGGCGCGCAGCCGGCCCGTGCTGGCCTTGCTGAGATAGCTGATCGTCAGCATGACGGTGACCGCGTGGCCGAGCGTGCCGTCCGGGCCGGCGGGCAACCCGGCGTAGCCGCAGGCGGCGTCGAGCAGCGTGGCGGTGACGCCGCCCTGCACGCTGCCCTGCCGGTTCAGGTGGCGTGGCTCGAGGTCGAGCTCGAAGGTGCAGCGGCCGTCGCCGACGCTGGCCAGGCGGATGCCGAGGTAGTCCAGCAGCGGGTTGTCGGTTGACGGCACCGTGGCGGGATGCATGTTCATAAGGCCACCTTGATGCCGTTGTCCTGGATCAGCCGCTGCCAGCGCGCCATTTCCTTGCCGATATAGGTCTTCAGCTCGGCCGGCGACGACGCCTGCGGCTCGAAGCCTTGCTTTGCCATCTGCTCGGCGATGTCAGGCGATTTCAGCGCGGCCACCAGTGCGGCGTTGAGCTTGTCGACCACTGGCTTCGGCGTCTGCGCCGGCGCCAGCAGGCTGTACCACAGCTCGGCGTCGTAGCCGGCGATGCCTGCTTCCGCAAAGGTCGGCAGGTCGGGCATGAGCGCGGTCCGCTTCTTGCCGGCAATGCCCAGCGCGCGCAGTTTGCCGGCGCGCACATACTGGATCGCCGAAGCAAAGGTCGCGAACGAGATCTGCACTTGCCCGCCCATCAGGTCGGTGATCGACGGCCCGGTGCCGCGATAGGGCACGTGCAGCAGTTCGGTCTTGTTGAGCCTGGCAAAGACTTCACCGGCCAGGTGCTGGGGCGTGCCGTTGCCCGGGCTGCTATAGCTGAGCTTGCCGGGATTGGCGCGGGTGTACTGGATAAAATCCTGCAGCGTGCGGAACGGCTGGTCGGGGTTGGCGACCAGCATGATCGGCACTGACGCGATCCGCCCCACCGGCTCGAAGTCGCGTTCGATGCTGAACGGAATCTTCGTGCCGAGAAACGGGTTCATCGTCACCTGGCTGGATGCGATCACCAGCGTATAGCCGTCCGGCGCCGCGTGGGCGACATAGTCGGCGCCGAGATTGCCGCCCGCGCCGGGCTTGTTCTCGATCACGACGGTCTGGCCCAGCAGCTTGCCCATCTTCGGCGCGATCAGCCGCGCGAGGATATCGTTGCCGCCGCCGGGGGCGAACGGCACCACCAGCGTAATCGGTTTTTGCCTGGGGAAGGGCGCCTGCGCCGCGGCGCCCAGCGCCGTGGCTGCCAGCATGCCTGCCAGCGCCACGCGTGCGAATCGGGTAATGCGGGTCATGGTCTGTCTCCTGTCTGTCTGTTTGCGAACGCTTAGCGCCCGGTGTAGCGGGGCTCGCGCTTCTCGGCGAAGGCCTGCCGGCCTTCGGTGCGGTCCGCGGTATCGCGCAGCACGCCCCAGTAGAGTTCGGTCAGTTGCTGGGCGTCGGCTTCGCTGAGGTGGCTGGTCTGGCGCGACAGCTTCTTGACGGCCTGCACCGCCAGCGGCGCATTGGCGGCGATGCGGGTCGCGATCGCCAGCGCACGGTCGAGCAGCGTGGCAGGCGCCACCGTCTCGGTGACCAGCCCGATGCGCGCGGCCTGCGCCGCGTCGATTCGCTCGCCGGTCAGCACCATCTGCATCGCATGCGCCGCCGGCACGGCCTTCAGCAGGCGATGCAGGCCCGAGACAGCGGGGATTGACCCGACCGCGGCTTCGGGCAGGCCGAAGCTCGCTTGTTCTGACGCGATCCGCGCATCGCATTGCAGCGCTATCTCAAGCCCCGCTCCAAGGCAATGGCCGTTGACCGCCGCGATCAGCGGCTTGAACAGGCCCAGGTCGGTCAGGTCCATCAGCCGGATATAGAGTCCCAGGTCGGCGGCCTGCTCCGGCGCGCGGAACAGTGCTTCCGGATAGGTCGCGGGCGAGCTGCGCGTGCCTTTCAGGTCGGCGCCCGCGCAGAAGGCGCGCGTGCCGGCGCCGGTCAGCACCGCCACGCGCAGGTCGTCGCGGTCGCGCACTTCGATGAGGTGCGCGCGCAGTTCGCGCAGCGCGGCCACGTCCAGCGCATTGAGGGCATCGGGCCGGTCGATCGTTAGCACGGCGACCGCGCCTTCGGTGTGGAGTCGTACGGTCATGGCTTGCCTCCTTACACGCTTGGCGACGACAGGCTGCGGCCGCCACAGACATAGAGCACCTGCCCGGTCACGTAGGACGACTGCGGGTCGAGGAAGAAGCTGACCGCGTTGGCGATATCGTCGGCGGTGCCGATGCGCTGCACCGGGACCGACTTCTGCAGCCGGGCCTGCACGTCGGGCGCGAAGCCGCGGAACAGCGGGGTATCGACGATGCCCGGCGCCACTGCATTGACGGTGATGCCCTTGCTCGCAAACTCGATCGCCAGCGAGCGCGTCAGGCTGACTACGCCGCCCTTGGCCGCGGAGTAGTTAGCCTGTCCGAATCCGCCCAGCCACGCCCGCGACGAGATATTGACCACGCGCCCGTAGCCGCGCTCGACCATGCCGGGCAGCGCCGCGCGGCAGCACAGGAACTGCGAGCGCAGGTTGGTATCGATGACCAGGTCCCAGTCGTCGTCGGTCATCTTCAGGAAGCGCATGTCGCGCACGGCGCCGGCGTTGTTGACCAGGTAGTCGACGCGGCCAGTGCGCGCCTGGATTTGCGCGAAGGCATCGTTGACCGCGGCCGAGTCGGTCAGGTCGGCACTGGCGCCAAAGGCGTTGAAGCCCTCGGCAACCAGCGCACCGACGGCGGTATCGAGCGCGGCGGCGTCGCGGTCGAGCAGGGCCACGGCCAGCCCCTGGCGGGCCAGTTGCGTGGCGATGCCCAGGCCGATGCCGCGCGCTGCGCCGGTGACCACCGCCACATGGGAAGGATCGAAGCGTTGCGTGCCCATCTCAGACTCCCAGCAGGTGGACGGAAGAAGCGGCGTGGTCCACGCCCGCGATGCCGCCGCCGGTGCATTGCGTCAGGCCGATGCGGGTATCCGCCACCTGGCGTTCGCCGGCGCGGCCTTGCAGCTGCCACAGGATCTCGACCATCTGCGCCACGCCGGTGGCGCCCAGCGGATGCCCCTTGGCCAGCAGGCCGCCGCTCGGGTTGACCGGCACGCGCCCGCCCAGGCGCGTCGCGCCGGACTTGAGCAGCGCCACGGCATCGCCACGCGGCGCCAGGCCGAGGGCTTCGTAGTAGAGCAGTTCGGCGATGGTGAAGGCGTCGTGCAGTTCGACCACGTCGACGTCCTGCGGGCCGAGCCCGGCCTGTTCGTAAGCCTGGCGCGCGGCGCGCGCGGTGATCTCGGCATCGAGGATATCGTCGTCGGCCTCCTCGCGCATGCCCGACACCACTACAGACGACAGTACCTTCACCGGCCGCGCCTGCGCCGGCCGGCGCGTGCTCAGCACCACCGACGCCGCGCCATCGACCTGCGACGGGCAGCACTGCAGCAGCGTCAGCGGGTCGGCGATCATGCGCGAGGCCAGCACTTCCTCGACCGTGGTGGTCTTGCGCTGCTGGGCATACGGGTTCAGCGAGCCGTGGTAGCGGTTCTTCACGGCCACTTCAGCGAGGTCGGACGGATTGGCGTCGCGCTCGTGCAGGAAACGCGTGCCGCGCATCGCATACACCGCGGGCAGTACCATGCCGGACCTCGCATAGAGGTCGGTCTTGTGGTCATTGCGCTGCAGCGGGATGGTGCCGCCGCCGAGCGCGGTCAGCTGCTCGATGCCGAAGACCAGCACCGTGTCGTATTGCCCGGCCAGCAGCGCGTGCCGTGCCAGGTGCACGCCGGTGGCGCCGCTGGCGCAGGCGTTCTCGACGTTGTAGACCGGGATGCCCTTGAGCCCCAGATCGCGCACGATCAGCTGGCCGAGGATCATGCCGCCCAGGACGTTGGCGCAGTAGACCGCCTGGATGCGGCCGGCCGGCACGTCGGCATCGGCCAGCGCCTTCAGGATTGCCTGTTGCGCCAGCTCCGGCGCCAGCACGCCGGGGTGCCGGCCGAACGGCGTCATCGCGCCGCCATGGATGTAGATGTCCTGCATCTTGCTTACCTCTCCTTCTCTCGATCGATCAGACCGTGACGGCCTCGAAGACATAGCCCAGCTCGGCGTCATGCCGCTGCGCGTAGCGTTCGCCGATGACCGGACGCGCCGCGCCCTGCAGGCGGCCGAAGATTCGCACCGGCCCGACGAAATCGACATAACCCAGCGCATATGGAGCCAGTCCGCTCTTGGGCGCGGGATGGATCACGGTGAAGCTGTAGAGCACGCCCGTGCCGGTGATGGCGACGGTCTCGTGGCCGTCCGCCAGCGGCGAGTCGGCGGGCAGCGCCGGGAAGATCCACTCGCCGGTGGCGCGGTCACGCGAGGCGAGCAGGTGGGGGACGGGTTCCGCGCTCCAGAGCGGATAGGGCTGGTCTGACATGGCTGTCTCCTGTGGGTTGGCCTTGGCGTAATATTTGTCGTCGGCGGCCTGCGCGACAAACGATATTTCCGGCGCTTTCGGTTGAGAAAAAGTCAAACGAAAAGGCGAGGCAGGGCGTATGGAAAAGCGTTTTGTCCGGGGATTGGAGTCAGCCGTTCAGGGCTCGTCCTGCCGCGTTGCGTCGACTTCGGACCGGGCGATCACACCCACGCCGATGCGCCATTCAAGGCCGTGCCGCGCAGGCGCGGATTGCCTTCGACCGCACGGGCACCCTCGGTGTACGGATCGAACTTTCGCCCCGGCGTGGCCGAGACCCCGCTGCGGTCGGGCCCGGCGACGAGCGCAGTGGCGCCACTGTCATGCGCGCCTTCTGAGAAGGTGTCGAAGCGGCCCTGCCGCTGGCCGTCGGTGAACACGTCATGCGTGCGCGCTGCCACGCTGGCGGGCGCGCTGTTGCCGGCTTGTGCGGCATTGGCGTTCTGGAGGGAGACGGCGGCCACCAGCGAGATGGCGGCGGGAACAAGGGTGCGTGCGAGTTGGGCAATCATGATGTCGCTCCTGGAGACTGGTCATCAGAGAAAGAGGCGGACGGCGGCTGCTGCGCGTTTCCCGGTGTGGTTCCGGGGATGGCGCTGTGCAGCCGCCGTTGAGACCAATTTAGGCGTGGAGCGAACGTCGCACTAGAGAGTGGAATGGCGTTTCAATAGCAACTTCTGGTTGTCTGTGCTGCGGGGTAGCAGGCTCAGGTCACGACCCCGACCAGCCGTGACAGCGACTGCTCCGCGCCCCGGCCCGCCTCCACCACGAAGTCGATGAAGCGCCGGACCCGCACCGGCATCTGGCTGCGATGCGGGTAGTACATGTACATGCCGACATTGCTGCTGCTGTACCCCGGCAGGATCGCCTTCAGCCGCCCGCTCACGAGGTCGGCGTGGATCATGTAGGCGGGCAGCTGGCCGATGCCCATGCCGGCGCGCACCGCTTCGACCTCGGTTTCCACGTCATTGAAGCTCGCCACGGCAGGCACCTCCTGGTAGATCAGGTCGCCGTCCACCTGCAGCTCCCACGGCACCATGCGCCCGGTCGCGGGGCGGCGGAAGCCGGTGCACTGGTGCTGCGGCAAGTCGTCGAGGGTGGCCGGCTCGCCGTGCCGCGCCAGGTAATCCGGCGCCGCGCAGATGACCAGCGGCAGGTCGCACAGCCGCCGCGCCACCAGGTTCTGGCCGGGGCTGGTGCCGACGCGGAAGCCGACGTCGATCTTGGCTTCGACCAGGTCGGTGAAGAGGTCGCTCAGCACTACATCGAAGGTGATGCCGGGGTATTGTTCGCGAAAGCCCCGCACCAGCGGGACCAGCACGCGGCTGCCGAGCGACGGCGGAGCGGTCAGGCGGATCAGACCGTCGTTGTCGCTCTTGCTGCTGCGGACCTGCTCGAGCGCTTCGTCGAGCTGGCGCATGCCCGGCGCGGCCAGCTCGAACAGGCGTGCGCCTTCTTCCGTCAGGCTGAGCTTGCGCGTGGTCCGGTGCAGCAGGCGCACGCCGAGATGATCCTCCAGCGTGCGCACGGCCTTGCTGGCGGCCTGCGGGGTGACGCCAGCTTCCACCGCGGCGCGGTGGAAGCTGCCGGCGCGTACCACGCCGAGGAAGAGGGTGAGGACACGGGCCTTGTCCATGACTGGCAACGGATGGTGGAGAATGCCGCCATCATAGTGCCGATTTGGGGACAACCGGCGGGCGTGGGCCGCCACAGACCCCGTGCCTGTGAATTGCGGATAGAGCGAACAGAGCGGATTGAGCGGGCAGAGGCGTCTACTTCAGCTCGCAATGCATGCACAGCCCTGGCGGTATGCCTGCAATCCTGAGCGTGTGCGACGCGCGGACTTCAGCGGGAAGGTTCTCCGCGGAGACCAGCTGGAAGCCATAGCGGGCGAAATGACTCGGGCAATTGCTGGTCGCCAGTACGGCGCGACGCACGCCTTGCGCGCGCGCCCGCATCAATACCGCGGAGACCAGGTGAGTCGCCACCCCGAGCTGGCGATATTCGGGAAGGACGGCCACAGACCGGATGACGACGAGATCGTCGTATCGTTCGGCGCCGGCGCATCCAACGATGCGGCCTTCCAGCACGGCAACATGGAAAGTCTCCAGATGCGCTTCGATTTCGTGCTCGTCCAAGCCGCATTGCGCGAGAACCTTCGAAATTGCCGGCAGATCTTGCGTGCCCGCAGAACGAATGCGTAGATCTTTGATCATGATGAAGCCTGTCGCCGGCGGTCCTTGACGCGTGGGCGGATACGGAGTGTTTTGGTGTTGGGGGGAGAAAAGTACCTTATCAATCCCCGGCAGCCTAGGTTTTCGTACACTAGAAAACCCTAGGTCCTCGGGTAAGCCCTGTAGAGAAATACATTTCAAAATCGCGTCGAGCCTGCGGATCCCCGCCGACGCCGTCAGTTTGGGCGGCGTCGGCGGCATGTCGCACTTGCCGGACTAGTGCTCGACCAGGTGCTCGATGCGGATCGGAAGCTCCCGCACGCGCTTTCCCGTTGCGTGAAACACGGCGTTGGCTACGGCCGGCGCCACGCCCACCAGCGCGATTTCACCTAACCCCTTGACGCCCAGTTCGTTCACATGGGGATCGACCTCGTCGACAAAATGCGCTTCCAGTCCGTGGATATCCAGGTTGACGGGCACGAGGTAATCCGCCATGTGCGCATTCACCGGCCGGCCGTCCCGCGGATCCAGCGCGGTTCGCTCCATCAGCGCCATGCCGATGCCGCCGACCATCCCGCCCGTGCATTGGCTGGCTGCGAGCCGCGGATTCACGATACGACCCGCGCCATAGGCGCCGACCACGCGCCGGACACGGATCGTGCCGACATCGGGATCGATGGCGACTTCGACGAACACGGCACCGAAGGCATGCATGGAAAACCGGCTGCGCACCTCGCCATCCGGGCCTGCCGTGGCGCTCGCTTCGATGGCGCCGTCCGTGCGATCCGCGCGCGCCTGGCGCTGGTCCAGCGCGGCAATGCAGGCCGCGCGCACGGCCGAGCCGACGGACGCGAGGGTCATCGAGCCCCCGTGCGGCGGGGTAGGTGGGAAATCCGAACGGCCAAGGCTGAAGCGCACGCTGTCCATCGGCAGGCCCAGCGTCTCGGCGGCAATCTGCGTGATCGAGGTGTAGGTGCCGGGCCCCATGTCGCTGGCGGCGGCTTCGACTTCGGCCGTTCCGTCGGCAAGCAGGCGCACGCGGGCGCTGGCCTGGCCGTGGAAGACCGGGTAGCTGGCACAGGCCATCCCCCAGCCGATATGCAGGCGGCCGTCCCGCATCGAGCCGGGCGAGAGCGTGCGGCGGGACCAGCCGAACGCGTCGGCGCCGCGTTCGTAGCAGGCAAGCATGGAGCGACTGGAGAACGGCAGTTGCATGCCCTCGTCGAGCCCGGGTTCATTGCGCCGCCGCAGTTCCAGCGGATCCATCTCGAGGGCGTAGGCCAGCTCGTCCATCGCGCATTCCAGCGCAAAGACGCCGGTCGCCTCGCCCGGACCCCGCATAAAGGTCGGCGTGCCGATGTCCAGCGGCACCAGCCGGTAGCGAGTGCGCACATTGGGACAGCGATAGAGGAACGGCGTCACCGCAGTGAACTGACCCCGTAAAGTTGGACGGGTAAGTTAGGCCGCCAAGGGCTGAGTCCTGTATTGCACGGGGCTCAGC